>NZ_JCACKS010000060.1:0-74409 GCF_059505505.1 Pelatocladus sp.
AGGGCTATGAGGCTTATTCTGTCTGCATCATAGCTACTTTTGTCGCCCCGTCAGGTTGAGTAAAAATAAATTTGCGTTACCTAAAACACCCAGTTTACCAAGAATATTCGAGGGATTACCGCCTGTGACTCTGGTGAAAATATTGATGATATTAGCCGGATTAGAAAAATAGGCTCCTCTACCTTCACCAATATTAAATTCTTGAAAACTATGTAACAAACTTGAGCCGCGAACTGCACCACCATCAATGCGATCGCTCGGTATACCTTTAATTACATCTGGATTCACAACAGAACTTTCAGCACCCAAACTGCTATCTGGTACGATTTGCGCTGTTGCAGTGGTAATAGATGCAAGACTGATTACGGTAGATAAAGATAAGGTGGTGACAGGAGATAGGTAACGAAGCAGTTTCATCAGTAATGTCTTATAGAAATTATGGAGAAGAAGACAGCAAGCTTTAAAATTTGATACACATGATAACCATATAAGATAATATGACAATTTCGCTGGTCAGAACTAAATATTGAGGTGCTTTTTTTGGCGCATCGCTCTTCATACTCCAAATTTCCTACTTCAAACAAGAAACTTCTCGCTTCAAACAGCGGATTTGAACATTTGCGATGCTGCGATTTCAATCGCAGGCGGATTTGAACATTTGCGATGCTCCCCAAACAGGATTGCTTAAAATGCAGGACAAGCAGCAGTTGATTTAGAACTCCGTTGAGCAGTGCTAGTCGCTGTGGGATCATAGGCTGTTAACACTACTTCACCTTTGCTGTTAAATATCCATCCTTGGGCTGGAATAATCGGTTTATTAGTATTAGTTACTTTTACCGATTGGTTGGTTGTTGCAGCTTGGGTACTGTTACTAGCGACAGGTTCTACTAAATCCACACGAGTCTCGTTATTGCTAAAGCCATCATCAGGACTAGAGGGAAAACCGCCTCGTCCTGTGATTGTAAATGAGCTACCAGTACCTTTTTGACAAGGATTTTGAGCAATTTGATTACTCACATCTGCAAGATTTTCTGGTAATTCCACTAATCCCTGACTGGGGTCAACATCTGCGGTATCAATTTGAACTGTACCACTAAACTCAGGACTTGCACCTGTGGCTGTGATGTCGCTTTCTGGGGTGGGTTGGTCTCGAAACTGAGTACCAAAAATGGCATCAGCCCTGATAAATACCTTTCCACCAAAGCTTTCTTGAGAATTGGCGCTGATGTCGCTATTTTCCAGAGCAACTAAATTACCAGTATCAATATTTATATTCCCACCTGTGGCTGTACCTGTGGCGTTAGTGGTGATATTGCTGTTGCGACGCAAGATTAAATCACGAGATCTGAGGAAAATATTGCCTTGACCACCTTTGGTTTCGGCGCTAATCAATGCACCATTATTTAGTCGAATATCCTTAGTAGTTGTGATATCTATATTACCTGCCTGACGATTCTCGATATCACTGTTGGTATTTAGTTGAGCAGCATCGAGCAAAAAGGAATTGGCATTAATTTTGATATAGCCAGCATTTCCCTGACCCGAAGTGCTGGAAATAATTTCTCCACCATTAGTGACAAACAGTGAGCCTGTAGCAATTTCAATATTTCCTGCATTTCCGATAGCCCCATCTCTAACTTCACTGAAGATTCCACTGCCGTTGAAGTTGCCAGTAAAGTTAGGTGTATCACTGATTCCTGCGATATTAATTGTATCAGTGATATTGAGCTTCACATTGCCAGCATCGCCAATTCCACCGGGTTGTGTATCAGAATTTCCACGAACAAAGGTTCTTAAACCACCTCCATTCGTAAGTGAAAGTGACCTAGCAGTAATGGTGATATCTCCACCTTTACCCTCTCCTCCTGCTTCCACAGTGCTGAAGAGACCACTGGGGAATCCTTGGTTATCTGTGCCGTCAAAAGAGACAGTACCAGTAGGGGCATTAATTATGATATTACCTGCATTACCTTTTCCAAAGGTGCTGGAACTTAGTTGGCTTCCAGCAGCTATGAAAAGTGAACCTGTGGTAATTTCGATGTTACCAGCGTTACCTGTTGCTCCGCTTTCCACATCGCTGTTGATCCCACTTCTGGCAAAGATGTCGTTAGATTGAGGTATATTACTTTTCCCTATTATTTGCGTTGTATCACTTATATTGAGCTTGACATTTCCCGCATTACCGATACCACCGACTTCTGTATCGGAAGCTCCATTAACAAAGGTATTCAGTTGACCCCCATTAGTTAATGAAAGTGATCTAGCGTTAATGCTAATGTCTCCACCTTTGCCCACAGCTCCTGAACGTACGGTAGTGAAAGCTGAACTAGCGAATCCTTCGTTATCTGTGCCATCAAAAAAGACTGTACCACTGGGAGCATTAATTGTGATGTTACCAGCATTTCCTTTGTTGAAGGTTTCGGCAAGTAATTGACCTCCATTGGTGACAGAAAGTGATCCCCCTGTAATATTGATGTCACCTGCATTACCTTCTCCAAAGGAGCGAGAAGCTAACACAGCATTATCTATATTTACAAAATCAGAAGCATTGACTTCGATATTTCCAGCATTAGGTAGCCCATTCTCTCCTGTAAATCCAGAAGTGACAGTAGACAAGATCGCACCATTAGTCACAGAGAGCGATCGCGCCTTAATCTCAATATCACCACCTTGGCCAGTACCGACAACATCAACTCCAGAAATATTTGATTCACCATTAATAGATGTGTTTGCTGATGTTCCTACGCCATCAAAGGAGACAGTTGCATTGGGAGCGTTAATGATGATGTTACCCGCATTGCCATCAGAAAAAGTAGATGCTAGCAAAGATGAAGCGCTATTTACTGAGACAGAATTCGCAGCGTTAATAATAATATTGCCTGCACTTCCTTGTCCAGATGTAGAGGTATTGATTCCAGCATCGTTAGATATAGAAAACGATGGTGTATTGATAATAATATTGCCTGCATTTCCAGAGGACGAAGCAATAGCGGTAAAAAATGAGTTACTACCGCTTAACGAGACAGAATCAGAAGCATTGATCTCGATATTACCTCCATTTCCTTGCCCAAGGGTGGAAGTACCCAGAACAACAGAATCTGATACAGAAAGCGATCGCGTGTTGATGACAATATTACCAGCGTTTCCTGTCGCTGAATCTCCTGTGAGGCTATTAATTCCACCATTGAATCCTGTCAATCCCTGCAAGGATACTTTATCTGTAGCCGTAATCGTTACATTCCCGGCATTTCCTTGTCCAGAGGTAGCAGAACCAATTGAAAAATTACCAGTACCTTCCAAAATACTGGTGTTGATAACTACATCTCCCGCAATGCCAGTATCTGCTAGTGAACCATTAAGGATATTGCTTTGAGAGTTAGAATCTCCCTCAATTCTGACCTTATCTGTAGCATTAATGACGATATCACCAGCCTGAGCATTAGGATTAGCATTTGATGGAATCACAGCAAATAGTCCCCCTCCAGCAGAAATATCTAGATTTCGCGCATTAACTGCGATACTACCTCCTTGTCCGATAGCACCAACGCGAACTCCATTACTGAGTCTGACATCGCCTCTAGTTATGCCATTGGGAAAACTCAAGCTACCATCAGGATTTATCCCAATTGTTCCAGCTTGTGCTAATCCCCCTAACTCAACTCGCACCCCTGGTACTGTTAATATCCCATCGTTGAAGCTAACGTCACCACCTACTAAAGCGAAAAATTTGCCAGATTGTACGTCCAGATTGGCGTTACTGTTAATACTGCCAGGATTTTCCCGAAATCGCAAACCTATAGGAATATTAATGGTTAATTGGGGTACTGGCTGGGGATTACTCGCACTAAATTCAAAATTGTTGTCAAATAAAATACTATCTGCCGTACTGCCAAAAAACGAGCCACCACGCAAATCCAGACTTGCACCTGGGCCAAAAAAAATCCCTTTCGGGTTAATTAAGAAGAGATTCGCATTACCTAAAACACCAAGCCTACCGAGGATATTCGAGGGATTACCACCTGTGACTCTAGTAAGAATATTAATGATATTAGCAGGATTAGAAAAATAAGCTCCTCTACCTGCATCAATATTAAATTCCTGAAAGCTGTGAAACAAGTTTGAGCCGCGAGTTGCACCACCATCAATGCGATCAACCCCATCAACAACATTAGGACTAACAACAGAACTTTCCGCACCCAGACTGTTATCTGGTATGATTTGCGCTGTTGCAGTGTTGATAGATGCAAGGCTGCTTACAGTGCATAAGCATAAGGTGGTGAGAGGAAATAGGGAACAAAGCAGTTTCATCACTAGTACCTATAGAGATCGTGGTGAAGAACACAGCAATCCTTAAACTTTGATACACATAAGATAATATGACAATTTCACTGGTTAGAACTAAAGACACTCGGTTCTTTTTTTGCGCGATCGCTCTTCAAACTCCAAATGTCTCACTTGAAACAGGAAACTTCTGACTTGAAGTAGGAAACTTCTCGCTTCAAACAGAAAATTTCTCACCTGAAACAGCAAACTTCTCACCTAAAACAGGAAACTTCTTGCTTCAAACAGAAAATTTCTCATCTAAAACAGCAAACTTCTCACCTGAAACAGCAAACTTCTCATCTAAAACAGCAAATTTCTTGCTTCAAACAAGAAACTTCCCGTTTTAATCCTTAGCGGTATATTTTCAAAGCAGAAATCTAGAAAATGAAAATTTCTTGGTGTCTTAGTGTCTTAGTGTTTCAATAGACCTCTTGCAAAAGTCGAATGAACCCCCCTCAATCCCCCCGTTCACGCTTAGGGTTAGGGTGGGGTAAAAATATTTTTGCAACAGGTCTAATAATTATCTTTGCAACCGTGCAATCATGCTGTTAGCTTGGGACTCATATCCACCACCAAACAAATTAAAATGATTGACAATGTGATACAAATTATACAAAATTTTCCGTCGTTCATATCCTGGTTCCAGGGGAAACACCTGATCATAGCCCTGATAAAACGCCGCCGGAAAACCCCCAAAAACTTCAGTCATGGCGATGTCTACTTCTCTATCTCCAAAATAAGTTGCTGGATCAAAAATCACTGGTTCTCCAGTTACAGTAAATCCAGCATTACCCCCCCACAAATCACCATGTACCAAAGAAGGTTGCGGATGATAATCTACTAATATTTCAGGAATAGATGTAAGTAACTCTTCTGCTTGCGGAAATCTACCACCCCCTCGCCTTGCTAATTGAAACTGATAACCCAGGCGATGCTTACCAAAAAATTCTACCCAGTTCGATGTCCAAGTATTAATTTGAGGTGTAGAACCAATCGTATTATTTGTATCCCAGCCAAAACCGTTCCGACTCGTGACTTTGTGCATCGCCGCTAACTTACGCCCCATCTCTTCCCAGGTTTTGGTATTACCTGAACCCATATCCAACCACTCTAAAACCAAGTAACAAGAATTACCTGCTATTCCATAACAAATTGGTTTGGGAACGCGAATAGTACCTGTGTTATACATTTGTTCCAAACCCAGCGCTTCCGCTTCAAACATGGAAACTTGGGATGCTTGATTCAGCTTCACAAAATAGGTAAGCTTGCCATCAGATATGGCATAACCTTGATTTATGCACCCGCCACTAACAGAACGTCGTTGTGCAGAATGGAATTTTTCACCAGTGATTTGAGTAATATTAGCGTCGATATCAGTCCACATGATTCAGTTAACAGTTAACAGTTAACATTATCTCTTGAATAACTGATAACTGATAAGATCAAGTTCGGATAATTACTAAATTGGTTTCATTATTACTACACCGTACGCATCGGGGTTAAGATACTTTTGGGCAGCTTGGATTAAGTTTGTTGCATCCTGGGCTTGGATATGGCTGGGATAGTCAAAAGCTGGCTCTAAATCACCTATTAGTGTTTGATAATAACCATATAAACGTGCGCGAGCGCTCGGTGTCTCGTTGCTAAAAATAAATTTATTGGCTACTCGTTTGTGTATGCGGTTAACTTCTGATTCTTGCACTAACTCGGTTTGTAGGGTTCTGATGTGTTGGGCGATCGCTTGTTCTACTAACTTGACATTTTCGACTGGACAGTGGGCGGAAATATAAAATGTCCCCTGCAACTTATGACTCATGTTACTCACAGAAATGTGAGAAGCCAGTCCCTGTTCTTCGCGTAAATCTCGGACTAATCTTGATGTACGTCCATGTCCTAAAATTGCTGCTAAAACATCCAAAGCGTAAGTTTCATCAAGTTTATCTAACCCTGGAACTCGCCAAACCATCACTATTCGTGCTTGCTGCAAGCTTTGATCGCTAAATTCGTTTCGGATAATTTCAGTAAATGGTGCTTCGGGAGCAAATGTTGATAGTTGTTTGTTGGTAGTTAATTGTTGATTATTAGTTTTTGTAAAGCCTTCTGCAATGGTTGCAATTAATTCTTCTACTGGTAAATTACCCACAGCTACAGCAGTGATTGACTGGGGTTGATACCAAGTAGTGTGAAAATCTCGCATTTGTTGGGCTTTGAGTTGAGAGATTACTGCTTCTGGCCCCAATACTGGTCGCCGATAGGGTAGTTGTGCAAAAGCTAGTTCCATCGCTCTCCTAAAGGTGCGACGACGAGGATTATCTTCGGAACGCCTAATTTCTTCTAAGACTACCAATCTTTCTCGTTCAAAGGCATCATCAGGGATACTTGCGTTAGTGACTACATCTATTTGCAGAGGTGCCAGAGCGGCAAAATCTTGGGGAGCAGTAGTTATATAGTAATGAGTATAATCCTGGCTAGTGGCAGCATTGGTAACAGCACCCCGCTCTTCAATTCTACGTTCAAATTCACCACTTATGAGTCGCTCAGTTCCCTTAAATATCATATGCTCTAAAAAGTGAGCCATGCCGTTAATTGCATCTGTTTCTATGGCTGAACCAACCTTAATCCACAAATTCAGGTTCACCACATCTATCGGCATTTGCTCTGCGATGATTGTTAAACCATTAGACAAATGATGTAATGTGGGGGCATTTAAACGAGGAAATGTTAGCAGGGTTGAGGTCATGGGTTGTTGTAGGTGAGCGATTACCTCTATCTTACGTAGAGACGCAAAATTACGCGTCTGGTACAAAGAATTGTGGACTTATGTTTGTAAAGTATAATTAAGAAACATAAGTATAATTTTGTAACATCAATGCCAAGTCATCGTGTTGGCAAAATCAAATCCCGTGTCATCGTCATTGGTGCAGGAATTGGCGGACTCACTGCTGGGGCTTTACTCGCACGTCGAGGTTATAGTGTCCTCATCTTAGATCAAGCTTTAGTGCCTGGTGGTTGTGCTTCTACATTTAAACGCAAAGGCTTTACCTTTGATGTGGGTGCAACTCAAGTTGCGGGTTTGGAACCTGGAGGAATTCATCATCGGATTTTCTCAGAGTTAGATCTTGATCTCCCGCCAGCAATACCTTGTGATCCTGCTTGCGCGGTGTTTTTACCTGGAGAAAATACACCTATAAATGTTTGGCGCGATCCTCAAAAATGGCAAGAAGAACGCCAGCGCCAGTTTCCTGGTAGTGAACCTTTTTGGCAGTTAATCGCAGCATTATTTAAAGCTAGTTGGAAATTTCAAGGGCGTGATCCAGTACTTCCACCGCGTAACTTTTGGGATTTGTTGCAGCTAACGAAAGCAGTCCGTCCTGGTACTTTAATTACAGTACCTTATACGTTATTTACGGTTGGGGATGCGTTACGTGCTTATAAATTGGCAGATGATCACCGCTTGCGGACATTTCTGGATTTGCAACTGAAGCTATATTCTCAGGTAGATGCAGAGGAAACAGCATTACTTTACGCAGCAACGGCTTTGAGTGTATCTCAGGAACCACAAGGATTGTTTCATCTTGAAGGTAGTATGCAGGTGTTGAGCGATCGCTTAGTTTCTGCTTTAGAAAGAGATGGTGGTCAATTATTAATGCGCCACACCGTTGAACACATTAAAATAGCCCAAGGTAAAGCTAAGGCTGTAGTGATTTGCAACCAAAAAACTGGGGAAACTTGGACAGAATCGGCTGATCATATAGTGGCGAATGTGACAGTCCAAAATTTAGTAAAATTGCTGGGTGAAAAAGCTCCATCTGGGTATAAAAAACGTGTAGAAAAATTGCCTCCTGCATCAGGTGCATTTGTGGTGTATCTAGGCGTGGATGCAAGTGCTATTCCCCTTAATTGTCCACCCCACTTACAATTTATGTATGATGCCAATGGTCCGATTGGCGAAAATAATTCCCTATTTGTATCTGTAAGTCATCCTGGTGATGGTCGTGCTACTACAGGTCAAGCTACAATTATTGCTTCTTCGTTTGTAGATCCCCAAATTTGGTGGAATACAGATGATTACGAAGGATTAAAACAAAAATTCACTGAAGATGCGATCGCTCATCTGGCACAATACTTTTACTTAAAACCAGAAACTATCATTCATATAGAAGCCGCCACTCCCCGTACTTTTGCTTATTACACAGCACGCGATCGCGGTATTGTTGGTGGTATTGGTCAAAGGATACCGACATTCGGCCCCTTTGGATTTGCCAATCGTACACCCATAGATCATCTCTGGTTAGTTGGTGACTCCACCCATCCCGGCGAAGGTACAGCAGGTGTGAGTTATTCAGCACTAACAGTAGTTAGGCAAATAGATGGTTAATTGGGGATTGGGAAAACCCTACCTTCCCCAATCCCCGATCTCTCAAGGTAAAAACCGATCTAAAGCAGCTTTGAGTTGTTCAATTTCTACATCAATATTGCCTTCTTCTGCGGCTCTAGCAATACACTCAGTTAAGTGTTCATCCAAAACTATTCGTGCTACTTTATCCAGCGCACCTCTAACTGCGGCGATTTGCAATAACACATCAGGACAAGGGCTATTTTGCTGTACCATAGTTTTAATCCCGCGAATATGTCCTTCTATGCGCGACAGTCGGTTTACTAATCTTCGCAAAGACTCTTCACTGTGAACGTGAGGATGAGGTGATTGTCCATGGTTATGAGTCTTGTCTGTAGGTTCGTGGTCTGTATTTTCCAAAAGTACATCGTCATCTTGCTCAAAACTAGGCAAAGATGATTTAGGCGATCGCTTTGATCCATTCATTGGCAACTATTTGGCAACTATTGGCATTCTGGTCATACATTAGATCCTAGCTTAGTTGGGGATAGTAGTGGGGAGTGTGAAGTGTCAGGTATTTTTGAATTGTGATGCTCCCTCATGATGGCAAATCGCTAAAGTAAAGAAAAGCACTAAAAATTTATACTAAAGTTGCAAAGCAGTAATGCTTGTTAGTCATATTATTCATAACCATAAAAAAGCTCTCCTGGACTTTGGTCGTACTCTTAAAATTAATCCCAACCACATTTTTACACTGGTGCGTCGGGGTCAAATTTATCACTCCATGCAGCGCTATGAAGATGCTCTCCAGGATTTTGATCGCGCTATTGAACTTGACCCCAATTTTATTGAAGCATTAGCAATTCGGGGTGAAACTTATCGCTTAATGCAGCGTTATGACGACGCACTCCAAGACTTTGACCGTGCGATCGCACTTAAACCTAATTTTGAGTGGGCGATCGCAAGTCGGGGTCAAATTTATCACTCAATGCAGCGCTACGACGAAGCACTCCAAGACTTTAACTGTGCAATTAAAATTAACTCTAACTTGGATTGGGTGTTGGCAAGTCGAGGTCAAACTTATCAATTAATGCAAAGTTACAAACAAGCCCTCAAAGACTTTGACCGTGCGATTAAACTTAATCCTGGTAATGCTTGGGCGTTAACAGGACGGGGTGAAACTTATCGCTTGATGCAGCGCTATAAACAAGCACTCAAAGATTTTGACTGTGCGATTCAACTTAACCCTAATTACGCTTGGGTGTTGGTAACTAGGGGCGAAGTTTACTTAATGCTCAAAAGATACAAAGATGCTCTTGCAGATTTTAACAATGCTATGAAGTTGGAATCTAATAATGATTGGTGTTTGTATGTTCGAGCTTTAGCTTACCAAGCCCTGAAACAACCAGACGAAGCACGTTCAGACCTTGCTAATGCGGTTCAACTTGCCAAAGAGAATTATAAACAAGATTCTCAAGACTGGCACAATACGTTTAACTTAGCCCTTTACTATCTGGCTGTTGATTATACTCCCACAGCAGAGCAAATATATCGATATGCTTTATCTCAGGGTGCTTCTTTGCAGTGTATCCATGAAGCCATTCGTGATTTGGATGATTTTTTAACTATCTTTCCAAATCATATATATGCTCAATCTCTGCGCCAGTTGTTACAGTCAGCTTTAATGCAATAGACTGCATCCTCGCAGACATTTGTGCAATTACCTCAAAGTCACGTGATTGCAACATTCCTCACTCTCTCCTAAAAGCTACCCAAAATCATACCAGCCAGTAAGATGAAACCAATCCAAACATTTTGTCGGAACATTTCACCATATGCAGAATTAGGTAAATCTTGTTGATTTAAGCGAACAGACTGCCAAATCCAACTAGCAGTAGCAACTACAAGACTAAACCAAAAAGCTAGGTGAAGATGAATAGCTATTCCTAACCAAGCAAGACAAAATATAGTACCAGCAAAGAAAATTACAATGGCGATCGCTGCATAATCACCAAAAAATAAAGCACTGGAGTTTACACCAATACGCTTGTCATCAGAGCGATCGCTCATGGCATAAACAGTATCAAATCCCAGTGTCCAAAATACAGTCGCGCCCCAAAGTAGCCAAGTCGGTTGAGAAATATTTTGTGTGACTGCACTCCAGCTAATCAACACCGCAAAACCCCAAGCAATTGACAGCACTAACTGGGGAACAGGAAACACTCGTTTTGCGGCTGGATATAGCAAAATTACTGGAACTGCTGCCACAGATAACCAAAAAGAGATGGGGTTAAGATAGAAAGCAAGAACCGCAGCACATCCTAAAGCCACGATCACAATCGCAATACCAACTTTTACAGAAAGCACACGGGATGCAAGGGGGCGATCGCGCGTTCTTTCCACTTCTGGATCTATATCTCTATCCCATAAATCATTGACAACACAGCCAGCAGCGCTTGTAGCTAGCGTTCCTAAAATGATCACGCCAACCAATGGTAGAGGCGGTTTACCAGCAGCTGCCAAAAATACAGCCCATAAAGCAGGAATCATCAGAATTAAACGCCCTTCCGGTTTGTGCCACCGTAATAATCGGATAATCACAAGCCAAGTAGGTTCCTGGTTACGTTCTGGCGTACTGAGCATAGGAGATAAGGGATTGGGGATTGGGGATTGGGGAAGGTAGGAGTCCCCTGGAGGGGATAAGGGGTAATGGGGATCGGGGACAAGGGAGACTTATCAGTTAACTGTTAACTGATATTTATGCCCAATCCCCTTTCCCTGATCCTCTTTCCCTAATTAATTCACACATCTTCACATATATAGAATAACTTTTTTTGATATTTATAGAAGCAACAGCAAAAGTGGCAACTTTTACTCAAAATAAGTAGTCACTTTGCTTGACCTCACAGAGAGAGTCAAAAACTCAGGCACAGTCAAAAACAGAGTCAATTTGACAATCTATATTGTGAACAGACAAACTTTGTTATCGTCCGCAAGTCAGCTTTTGCCTTTTTTTACTTCATTTACTGAGAGAACAATAAATGGTCAATTTGGTTTCTGCTAGCTGGGGGAGTACACTAACTCAAACAGACAAGCAACAGCGAATCATCGCTGCGATTGATTTGGGAACCAATTCTCTGCACATGGTGATTGTGCGGATTGAAACAACACTACCAGCATTCAGCATTATTGGTAGAGAAAAGGAAACCGTGAGATTGGGCGATCGCGATCTAGTCACAGGATGCTTAAAAGCAGAAGTGATTGAAAGGGCGATCGCTTGCTTGCGACGTTTCCAAGAAGTTGCTAAAACTCTCAACGCCGAAACAATCATTGCTGTCGCTACTAGCGCCGTCCGAGAAGCACCCAATGGTAAAGAGTTTCTACAAAAGGTAGAAGTTGAGTTGGGTTTGAGCATTGATTTGATTTCCGGCCCAGAAGAAGCACGGAGGATCTACCTAGGTGTACTGTCGGGGATGGAATTTAATAACCAACCCCACATGATTGTTGATATTGGTGGCGGTTCCACAGAACTTATTTTGGGTGACACTCACCAAGCGCGAACTCTCACCAGTACCAAAATTGGCGCAGTTCGCCTGACAAATGAATTAATTAACAGTGATCCTATTAGTAATGCTGAGTTTCAGTACCTACAAGCCTATGCACGGGGAATGTTAGAACGTTCTATAGAAGAGGTACTGGCAAATCTAAAATATGGTGAACAACCCCGCTTAGTAGGAACATCCGGTACGATTGAAACTCTGGCGATGATCAACGCCCGTGAAAAATTGGGTTTTGTTCCCTCTACGCTGAATGGTTATCAGTTTAGCCTTAAAGACTTGCGGGAGTGGGTAAATCGCTTGCGGAAAATGACTAACGTCGAACGGGCGACTATTCCTGGAATGCCAGAGAAACGGTCAGAAGTGATACTGGCAGGGGCAGTAATATTACAGGAAGCAATGAATTTGTTAGGGCTAGAGGCGATCGCAGTTTGTGAACGCGCCCTCCGTGAAGGCGTGATTGTAGACTGGATGCTCGCCCACGGCTTAATTGAAGACCGCCTACGCTATCAAAGTTCGGTACGTGAGCGCAGTGTTCTTAAAACTGCTAAGAAATACCATGTCAACTTAGAACATAGCGATCGCGTTGCCGTCTTTGCCCTGAGTATCTTTGACCAAACTCAAGGCATACTCCATAATTGGGGAAGCGAACAGAGACAGCTACTGTGGGCTGCGGCAATACTGCACAATTGTGGTCATTTTGTCAACCATGATTCTCATCACAAACATTCATACTACTTAATTCGCAATGGTGAATTGCTGGGTTATACCGAAACCGAGATGGAAATCATCGCCAATATTGCCCGTTATCATCGCAAATCTCCGCCCAAGAAAAAACATGAGAATTTTCGCAATTTGTTGCATAAAGAACACCGACAAATTGTTAGTCAGTTGAGTGCAATTCTCAGATTAGCTGTTGCTCTGGATCGGCGACAAATCGGAGCTATTCATAAATTACAATGTGAATTTATTCCAGATAAACGAGAATTGAAAATACGAATTTTCCCATCTCGTCCTGATGATGAATGCTCTTTAGAACTCTGGAGCTTGGATTATAAAAAAGGAGTATTTGAGTCAGAGTTTGATGTGAAATTAGTACCAAGTTTGGAAGAATCTGCTGTGATACTTAATTAAGCACCAAGCCCATATCCCGCCTCATAATTAAGGAATGAGGCTAATAGCATAAGTCCGTTTTAACGGACTCAAACACCGTCCTAGTCAGATTTATCTGACTTTCGCTATTAGCCAATAAATTTATTTATTGGCGGGATATGGGGTTGATGCAAGATATGATTTATAGCAGTTCTCGGTTGTGTCCAATACGTACCCCAACCCCACCCCTTAATCCCCTCCCCGCTTGCGGGGAGGGGAGGTTTTGCGTCAGCAAAGCCAGGGTGGGGTTCCGACTGTATTGCAATCGAGTGAGAAGTGCTATAGGCTGAAGCCAACGCAACGGCAATAAAGCGGGAGGAACATCCACGCCGCTTTTTGCCTCCCCTAGTTAAGATTTACTTTATAAATAGTCTTTTATCCTCGTCGTCGAGTCTTTGATCTCCGTCATCGAGTCTTTGATCTCCGTCGTCGAGTCTTTGATACTCATTAATGAGTCTTTTATCCTCGTCGTCGAGTCTTTGATCTCCGTCATCGAGTCTTTGATACTCATTAACGAGTCTTTGATCTCCGTCATCGAGTCTTTGATCTCCGTCGTCGAGTCTTTGATACTCATTAACGAGTCTTTGATCTCCGTCGTCGAGTCTTTGATACTCATTAATGAGTCTTTGATCTCCGTCATCGAGTCTTTTATTTCGACGATAGGGAAAAATGATGAAAAATATTCTCTGTGTCCTCCCCTTGTCCTCCTGATCAAGCAACTTCTTGGTGATCTACGCAGTCATAGGTGATCATTAGTTGAAGCCTATGTGAAATTTGCTATCCAGTCAATGATGAAAAAGTTTGTTCAATCGTGTAAGAAATTGTTTGTGTGGAATGCTCGTCAAAGTAGTCAACGCAACTTAGCTTTTTTTGCTGTGGTGGTAACTTTGTCTATGGTTGCTACGATGATGTTATCTTTTCCCTTACCAGCTCAAAATTTACCTACCCGTTCGCAAACAGCAGAGTTACGGGGAGTGTGGTTAACCAATATTGATAGTAATGTGCTGTTTGAGAGCGATCGCCTCAAGAGTGGATTGCAAAATCTTCAACAGCTAAATTTTAACGTTGTCTATCCGACTGTATGGAACTGGGGTTGGACGCTGTATCCTAGCAAAGTGGCTCAAACGGTGATTGGGCGATCGCTAGATCCAGAACCCGGTCTGCAAGGACGAGATATGCTTAAAGAAATAGTCAACGTTGGTCATCAACAAGGTTTAAAAGTTATTCCCTGGTTTGAATTTGGCTTTATGGCCCCCGCAGACTCGCAATTAGCAAAACGTCGTCCTCAATGGCTAACTAGTCGCAGAGATGGTAGCAAAATTTGGAAAGAAGGTACTCACGACCGAGTTTGGCTAAATCCCTTTCGACCGGAAGTGCAACAATTCATCCAAAATTTAATAGTAGAAATAGTTAGAAATTACGATATTGATGGTATCCAATTTGATGATCATTTTGGCTTGCCATCGGAGTTAGGATACGACGCTTATACAGTCGCATTATACAAAAAAGAACACGGTGGCAAAGCACCTCCGAGCAACTCTAAAGATCCAGAATGGGTGAGGTGGCGAGCAAACAAAATTACTAATTATATGAAACGGGTGTTTACTGCGATCAAAGCCACGAAAAAGAATTGTATTGTTTCCGTAGCACCTAATCCTCAACGCTTCTCCTACGAATTCTTTCTGGCAGACTGGGAAAAATGGGAAAGAATGGGAATTGTGGAAGACTTAGTGATCCAAGTGTATCGAGATGATCCCAATGTCTTTAAGAGTGAATTACAGTATCCAGAAGTCAAAGCTGCTAAAAATCACATCCCTGTAAGTATCGGGATTATGACAGGATTGAAAGCCAAACATGTACCGATGACACGAATTGCTCAACAAGTTCAACAAGTACGCGATCGCAATTTTGCTGGTGTCTCTTTCTTTTTCTACGAAAGTTTGTGGAACATGACCAAAGAAGCACCGCAACTACGTCAAACAGGTTTGAAAAATCTTTTCCCCACACCAAGTTCTTACCCAAATTTAATCGCAGGGTGGAAACCGTAAGTAAGTATGAAGTATGAAGTCGGAAGTCGGAAGTATAAAATTTTTATTTTCACCCTTCACTCTTCAGGCTTCATGCTTCATCATTTTTTTCTATCCAATTCCCAAACGCCCAGCTAAACCGGGAGTCAGGGGTAACAGAGTCGCAATCATTAAGAATAAAGCCAATAAACCCAAAGCGGCGCGGGCGTCGTCTGGTTCGCTGATTTCATTCAAACTGGGGCGTTCTAAATCACGTTGTAAAAACAAAATCACGATCGCCCAGTACATCGCTAAAGGATTACCCAAAGCTACTAATCCCAACAAAATTAAAGTTGCAAAGGTCGCCCGACCAGCAGTTTTGCGTCCGTAGATGGCTTGGACAATCCGACCACCATCAAGTTGTCCAGCAGGCATTAAATTTAAAGCTGTGATTACCAAACCCAACCAACCAATCACCACCAAGGGATGCACATCTACCAATGGTGACTGCAAAGCCGAACCAAGCACAACTTTTGCCAAGCTACCTACCAAAATCGAACCTTGGAAAAACTCATTGGGTAATTGAAACATACTACCTTGATGAGAAAGCAGCAATCCCGTAATCACCATCACTACAGACACAATCCCCCCAGCAGCTGGCCCAGCCAAAGCGATATCAAATAATACCTTACGGTTGGGTAACAAAGACTCAAACCGAGTAATTGCTCCAAAAGATCCAATTTGCACAGCTGGGAGAAAATAGGGCCAGCTGAGGCGGATATTGTGACGACGGGCAAGTAACCAATGACCGATTTCATGCGCCAGTAAAACGATTAAAAGCCCCAGACCAATAGGCAAAGTTTCTTGTAACCGTCCAAAATCGGCAAATAAATCAAAACCTTGTAAAATGCCCGACGCTTCTAAACTTGTGACTACGGTTGCTACCAGCAGAATAATTCCAAAGACTTTTTGCGATAAGGTCATCGGGCGCGGATCATTACGGCTGGGTAGGACAATCACCACTGGTTTACCATCTGTGTTTTCCACCAGATAAAGGCGATATTTATCACCAATAGTTTCCTGTAACTTAGTAGTCAGACGATTGTGAACCATTTCTGGTTCTCCCCGCAGATTACCTTTAAAAATAGCTCCTTCTTGATACGCAATGGTTTCTGTGGCAAAAAATGTATCCAGACCAAAAATACCTTTGATAGCGTTCAAATCTGCTTCTGGAATTGGCGGAACTTCCAGTTTTATTTCTACAGATTCAACCATCGGTGTTGTTTGTGATGTCGAAGTAGATTCTTGTTCAGATAGCTTTTGTGTCGCCCGTTGTCTGAGAATTACATCTTGTCCAGCTGCTCTTAACTGTCTGCCCAGATAGATGTAAATTGCGGTAGAAACCACAAGTAACAAGAGGATGGCTACAATATTGATGTAAATCCCGGCAGCAAATAAGCCAAAAAACACTAGCCAGGGAGCCATTAAAACCACTGACTGTAACCAGGCGAAGATTCCTAGCTTGCCATAGGGTCTGGCACGATAAAAGCCCCAACCCAAGATTCCGAAAGCGACTAATAGGATTGTCGCAATAATAGGAGTCTCTGATGCAGTAAACATTTCCAAACCCTTCGCCTCGTAAAATCAAGCCTGAATTTAGTCAGGTTTTACAGATATTAATAATTTATCAATATATGTAGATGGGATGGATGTGAGGAGTTGCGATCGCAAAACTTAGATAAACATCATTAAAACCTTGACCAATGACCAATGACAACTCTCGCCAATAGTTAATTATTATCCTGTGGTATTACCTCGCTTGTTTGTTCTTTGGTTCGTTTTTGGAGTTTTTGTTGTAACTGACTCTCCAGATTAAGATTTTGCTTAAGTTCCTGTGTTGGAACTACTACTTCTGGTGGATTTGACTGTTTTGAACCCCTATTTGGCAAGATTGGTACAACCACTGAACTAGAATCTTTGGTTGGTGATGGTTGTGGGGCAAGTTTCAATTTTATTGGAGATGGTGATTGAGTTTGTGAACGTGTAGAAGAAGTTTGACGAGAGTTCCGGTATTCTCGCAGTTTTTCCACTAGAGACGGTGATGAAGAATTATCAGGCGTAGTGGGTGATAGTGTTTGTGTTGGGGATTGTTTCTGTTGTGATTCTTGTGATTCTTCTGTGGTGGAATTATTTTTGCTTGATTCTTCTATAGTGTTGGTGTTGCGAGTCGAGGTTTCTGATTCGGAAGAACGCCGATTGCGCCTGCGTCGCCGAGAAGAAGTAGAGACGGATGCAGAGTTGATTTTTGATTGGGAAGTCTCAGAAGGTGTGGGAGAAGGTGAATTCGTGGATTGTATTTCTGCTGAAGTACTTTGATTAGGCTGTTCAAAAACTGGTTTGGGGGATGGTGGCTGAGGCTTGTTCAACATACTAGTTATACCAAAACCTGCGGTTGCAGCAACAACAGCTACACCAGTACCCAGAAGTACTTTTGGCGATCGCAGTTTTTTTCTAAAAGGAGTAATCTTTGCAAACAGTGATGAAATTCTTTTTTGATTTGTTATTTTTTCTTGAGGTAATTTTTCCTCGTGCAACTGGGCAGATAAATCAATAGTTGGTACTGCGTATGTCACCATTGGCATTGGTATGTGATTTGTTACGTCTCCTGGTAGCAGTTTCAACCACTCTACCACTGTTTGGGGACGAAACTTGGCTTCAATTGCCATACCACGCATCACAGCTTGATTGACTGCTGCACTTAAATGAGGTTGCAATTCACGGGGTGTAGGCATTTGTTCGCGATCGCGCAACAATGCAGGCATGGGTACTTGTCCCGTCAAAAATGAGTACAATGTTGCTGCTAAACCGTAAACATCTGTTGCAGGTGTGCGCGTTGCTTGTGACAAGTATTGTTCAATTGGCGAATAGCCTTCAGATACCATACCTGTGTGAGTTTGTCTCACCCCACTATTAAATTCACGGGCAATACCAAAATCAATCAGTACTACTTCCTGAGTTCCTTGGCGGAGAATAATATTATCCGGTTTGACATCTCGGTGCAACAAACCATTTTGATGCACCACTTGCAAAGCAGCCCCAATTTGACGAATGTAATGAATTGCTGTCGCCTCTGGTAGAGGAATTCCAGGTAAAATGTAAGCCTCACCTAAAGTATCACCGGGAATGTATTCCATCACCATATATGGCAACCCAGTCTCGACAAAAAAATCACTGACCCGGACAATATTGGGGTGGACACATGTAGCCAAACGTCTAGCCTCATCCTGAAACTGACGCTCAAACTTGGCAAAATCAGGATGTTGTCTGAGCTTTTCATTCAGGGTTTTAATCACCACTACATGGTTTAAAAAGTCATGCGTAGCTTTGAAAGTAATACCAAAGCCACCTCGACCAATTTCCTGGTCTAAGGTATATTTACCACCCTGCAATTTTGTACCAGCTTGCATAGTATTTTGATTTGGGATTTGAGATTTAGATCTGGACATCCACTTTTAGATTTTAGATTAGCGTCAAATATTATCCTAATAATCTAAAATCCAAAATCCAAAATCTTGATGGAGATCGGGGATTGGGGATTGGGGAAGGTAGGGGTCCCTGGAGGGGATAAGGGGTTATGGGGATTGGGAAGAGACTTGTTAAATTAAGTCTCCCCACACTCTCCCTTGTCCCCAATCCCCGCTCTCCGATTTTTTCTACCTAAAGTCACCCATTCAGGTGAAGTGAAGAATACTTGGGAAAGGTTAACATCAAATAAAGTTAAGAAACTATAAGTTCACTATTTATACTCATACTCTTTCCTACGCAAGATGAATGTTAACAGAACTTAAGTTCTATAGAAAGTTAATGATCTTGCCTACAACAGATAAATATTTTTAATCAATATTTCTTCCTTACTCCCCCTTTATCATCCTGAAATCGAAGTTATTTCTCAAGGCTGCTGTAATGAATACCCATATAGAAATTCCCGTTATTGGCAAAATAAAGCATCCCCAACGTTGGCTAATTGGGCTAGTTACAGCTGGTATTTTGGTTGTTGGTGGCACCACAACTTATACTCTGGTGAATCGGGGAGCAAGTAAAGAAGATATTGCAGCACTTACTATTCCTGTAGAAGCAAAAGATGTGACTTTGCGGATTACTGCCAGTGGTAAGGTAGTGCCAGATCAAAGTGTGAATATTAGCCCGAAACAACCAGGAATTGTTGCAGAGTTAAAGGTTGAACAAGGCGATCGCGTCCAGAAAGGACAAATTCTTGCTGTCATGGATAGTGCAAATGTCAAAACCCAAATTCTGCAATACCAAGCCAGCTTACAACAAGCCAAAGCACAACTTGACGAAGCTATAGCTGGGAGTCGCCCCCAAGAAATTGTCCAAGCTAAAGCGCGTTTAGCACAAGCCGAAGCCCAACTTGACGAAGCTATAGCTGGAACTCGTGTAGAAGAAATTGCTCAAGCAGAAGCGGACGTTAATAAATTTGAAGCACAGTTGCAGCAAGCTCGTTCTCGTTTGGAATTAGCATCTCTACGAGTCAAGCGCCGAGAATATCCAGTCTCCCAAGGAGCGATATCTCGTGATTCTTTGGATGAAGCATTGGCTGAAGAACGAAATGCTAAAGATAACCTCGAACAAGTTCAAGCTAGTCTCCAAGCTGCCAAACAAGAACTCATAAAGCTACGCAATGGCTCTCGTTCTGAAGAAATTGATCGTCAAAAAGCTGCTGTTGCGGAAGCCAAAGCCGCGTTAAAGTTGCTAGAAAACGGTACACGCCCAGAGGTGATTGCTCAACGTCAAGCAGCAGTAGCTGTTGCTGAAGCACAATTAAAGTCGGCTCAGGTGAATTTACAAGATACCGTCATCCGCGCTCCCTTTGCAGGAATTGTCACCCAAAAATATGCTAACGACGGTGCTTATGTAGCACCGACTACTTCTGCTTCTTCGAGCGCTTCGGCTACTTCCAGCTCCATCGTGGCTCTAGCTAAGGGTTTAGAGGTATTAGCACAAGTTCCGGAAGCCGATATTGGCAGAATTAAACAAGGACAACAGGTAGAAATTGTTACCGATGCTTACCCCGATCAAGTCTTTAAAGGTCGTGTACGCCTGATTGCTCCCGAAGCCGTCAAGGAAGAAGGTGTGACGTTATTCCAAGTACGAGTAGCGATTAATACGGGTCAAGAAAAATTACGTTCCGGCTTAAATGTTGATTTGACGTTTTTAGGGGATCAAGTAGACGATGCCTTAGTAGTACCAACTGTAGCCATTGTGACTGAGAAAGGTGAAACTGGAGTACTTGTCCCAGATGCTCAAAATAAACCCCTGTTCCGTTCAGTGACAGTAGGAGCGCAGGTCAAAGATCAGACTCAGATTATGTCTGGTGTTAAAGAAGGCGATCGCGTATTTCTCAACCCACCCAAAGACTATAAACGCGAACAGCAAGCAAAAGAACAAAAATGAACCTAGCAGAAAGCATCAAAATGGCAGGAAAAACCCTGCTGTCTAATAAATTACGTAGCACTCTCACCATGTTGGGTATCGTCATTGGTAATGCTTCGGTAATTGCCATGATTGGTATTGGTGAAGCTGGACAAAAGTACGTTAATAAGCAGTTAGAATCTTTGGGGCCAAATGTGCTGTTTGTGCTTCCTGGAAATCAGGAAACTCAGCGTATTTCTTTTGAAGTACCGAAAACTCTCGTTTTGGCTGATGCAGATGCGATCGCAACTCAAGTGCCAACTATAGCAGGAGTTGCACCAGAATTGAACAGAAGACAAGTGGTGATTTACCGTAACCGCAACACCAACGTCAATATTATTGGTACAACTCCTGGATTTCCTGAAGTACGAGATTTTGAAACTGCTAAAGGACGCTTTTTTACTGAAGTAGACATGAAGCGCAACAACCTAGTTACTGTGTTGGGTGCTGATTTAGCAGAAAAACTATTTGGTAGTAGTAACCCCGTTGGCGCTCAACTGCGAATAAAAAATACTAGTTTTCAAGTCATTGGTGTTTTAGAAGCAAAAGGTTCCAGCGTCGGTGCTGATTATGATGAAGCAGCCTTGATACCCTTGACAACAGCTGCAAACCGACTGATAGGACGAAATTCTCCCTATGGTATTGGCTTAGATTATATTGTTGCTTCGGCTACTGATGGTCAGAGTGTAGACGCAGCAGAATTTCAAATGACAAATTTGCTTCGCCTACGACACAAAATTACCAGCGAAGACGATTTTACAATCCGCACTCAAAAAGATGCTTTGCAGACTGTTGGACAGATCACAGGTGCATTGACAATCATGCTCGCCGCGATCGCAGCTATTTCCCTGATTGTCGGCGGTATCGGTATCATGAATATTATGCTTGTCTCCGTCACCGAACGCACTCAAGAAATCGGACTGCGAAAAGCAATTGGTGCAACCCAGCAAGATATCTTATTACAATTCATCATTGAAGCCGTGATTCTCTCAGCAGCAGGTGGTTTAATTGGGACTGCGATCGGTATCGGTGGTATTTTGTTAGTAGCAGCTTTAACACCATTAGATGCAGGCATTTCCGTTGTTGCAATTAGTCTTACAGTCGGCGTTTCTGGTGGTATAGGTTTATTCTTTGGCGTTGTTCCTGCTCGTCGTGCTGCTAAACTCGACCCCATTGTAGCGTTAAGAAGCGCTTAATTTTGCGAAAAATTTCTTATAAGTGCTGTCTTCGCTGAAGCCTTATTCAAGCGATGCTCCGTTCGCGCAAGCGTTCCGGAGGCTTTCATGGGTAGGGTTTTTAGCAGAGCGAAAATAGTTGAGAAAATTCTCAAATGTTCAACGTGGTTTGGTCGTTTCCGGATTCTTAAATCGGCTGAAATAGTCAAAAAATGACCAAATACAAAATCCCTACCCTTGAAAGGGGATGAAAGGGGGGTGGGAGGTTGAGCTACGGTGTACACACAAGTCAAAATTTTTCATGTTGAAACTGTATCCCGCCTAGAACTAAAGTTCCAGGCTCATAGCGAAAGTCCACTCAAGTGGACTGGAACAAACTTTTTTTTGAGTCCTCTGAAGAGGACTTGCGCTATGAGACTCGGAATTTATTCCGAGGCGGTACAGATGCGCTCAACCTAGATTTGTGTGTACACCGTAGCCTTGCAAAGGGGAGGGAACAGTTTCCCCTCTTTGCAAGGGGGGATTAAGGGGGGTAATTCTTGTGTGTACACCGTAGAGATGTCAATCTCCTACATCAACCAAGATACTTCCATCTTCCACACGTACAGGATAAACTGGTAACTGTTTTTCTTGTGACACCATACCCATGGCCTTATTCACTACAGGTGGCCATGTGATCCATTCTTTGACTTCACCGTTGGAGAGATTAAAAGCGCTACGATGCCAAGGACAAACGATCGCACCATCTACAATTTTGCCTTTTTTGAGAGATAATTTCAGATGGGGACAAGCATTATCTACTGCATAAAATTGACCTTCGTGATTAACCAACAAAATTTTCCGGCTACCAACTGTTACCACTTGTCGCGCACCAGGTGAAAGTGCATCAGTTCCAAGAACTTTCGTCCAACTCATAAATTCTTCTCTCTTAAGTATTCTGCTTCTATAGTTTCCCGCAATTGTGACCAAAATTTATTGGTTGTTGGAATTAAGCATTCTTCCTTGTCCCCCATCCTCAATCCCTCAAATGAACATAATATAAAATTTGGTTGGTATTAACTCACACCTTAACAAATGGCACAGGGAAAAATATTATTGCAAGCTGATACATTCTGGACAAGGATTAAACAGCAGACTGAACATGCTCTTGCTACCAATGCTATGGTTTCAATACCGACACACTCGGAATTTGTTGAACAAGATGGTGTTTGCTTTTTGGTGCGGATTGTGTCTAACCTTGCTCGTAAGGATGAAGTCAAGCAGAAACCAAAAACACAAAACGGTTTTGCTGCAAAAGATTTTAATCCTTTTCTTCCCTACGAGCAGGATTTATTTGTTGTAGATATTTCTGATACCCATGTGTGTATTTTGAACAAATATAACGTTGCAAAATATCATCTTCTACTAATTACCCGTGCCTTTGAAGAACAAGAAAGTTTACTGACATTAGCAGATTTTGCCGCGATGTGGGCATGTATGGCTCAATTTGATGGGTTGACATTCTACAATTCTAGTAAAATTGCTGGTGCTAGTCAGCGACACAAGCATTTGCAACTTGTGCCATTACCACTGACAACTACTGGGGTACGAATACCTATTGAATCTCTCCTCAAGTCAGCTCAATTTCACAATTCCATCGCAATCATCCCAGGATTTGATTTTTTACATGCTTTTGTCCCCCTAGATTTTCTGTGGAAGCGATCGCCATTTACAGCTGCTGAGGCAACGTTAGAGTGTTATCATTCTCTGCTACAGGCAGTTGGTTTAGAAAATACACAATCTAGAGATTACAATCTTTTGGTAACACGAGAATGGATGCTGCTCGTAGCGCGATCGCAAGAATGTTTTGCGTCTATACCAGTCAACTCATTAGGGTTTGCTGGGACTTTGTTTGTACGAAACGAGCAACAAATGCAGACTCTCAAACAATATGGGCCGATGAGTGTGTTGAAAAATGTTGCTATACCAAGAAATTAGCGATCGCTAATTCTGGGAAATTTAACTTCACTGTTTCAGCTTTCCTCCGGTAATCTGAGTTAGCGGTTCATTAACATCAAATTTCTTGGCGCTGATATTCTCAATTCCAAAAGAGTTTAAACGCGCTAAATGTTCTGTGAGGAATGTATCTAATGATGATTCATCCTCAAACAAATAAATTCCTCCTGTTTCTCCATAATTTGAATTTTCTATCCATATTTTCCACAACAAACCTGGAGTTTCGGAAAGTTTGTGCGCCAGTTCTGAATATGCTTGTGCCATCTCATTTTTCCAAGGGCCATGAAAAGGGAAATTAATCTGTAAAAGCTTTAAAGCCATTGTTAATTACCTCTTTCGCTCAATTAAAAATAACTATTAAAAAACATTCAATTGCAGAATACAAGGCAATGATAGTTTGGACTGTTATTTTCACCTATAACTATAGGATTTACAGCAAGTAGTATTCCAAAACCAATTCCTGCTCCTAATTTTTTAAACATAATTTAACTTAAGAAAGTATTACTAGTTAAAAAATTTTACCAAACCATGTTCACGCAGAATTTTTAAGTTCAAAAAATTCTCTTCATCTACAATCCGATAGTGATACCAATTCTCTGTAAAGCTGCACATTATTTTAACCCTTCCCAACCTCCCCTTGGTAAGGGGAGGTGCCGAAGGCGGTGGGGTTCTTTCTATGCATCTTCATAGTTGAACCTTTGATCACTGATGAGTAAACGTTGATCACGAGTAAAAGTAGCCAGATCGTCGTAAAACAAAAGAAACACACGAGTATTAGTAGCTGCGGCGATAAGCTTAATTGTTGCCTGAACGATGATTCCACATTGACCCAACCCACCCAGTACTGCTTCAAATAAGTCGCGATTTTGAAATTTTGAACAGGTTTCAAGCTTACCTTCACCAGTTACTACTTGAACTTCCAAGACATTATCAATCTGTACGCCATAACGATGAGTTGCGCCGCCAATACCTCCTACTGATAAAGTACCGCCAATGGAAAGTTCAATGTAATCAGTCAGAACAGGTGGTGTCAACGAATGCGGCAATGTTTGTTGTAATAGCTTACTCCACACCACCCCAGCATCAACAATAGCTCGGTCTGCAACAATAGAGTGAATCTTGTTCAGCGTACTTATATTAATGACTACGCCTGCTTCTACTTGTGACTGACCGTAGGTAGAGTGACCTTGACCGCGTGCAGCAATCTTTATTTTGTAAGTGCGAACAAATTGGATGATGCGAATAATATCAGATATTGAACCTGGTTCTAGTACGGCAATTGGTTGACGATGCACAATATGACCAAAGTCATCACTGACAGCAGCAAGTTTTGTATTATCGGTATAAAGTACTCCATCTAGAGGTGGCAAACTTTCAAACCTAGATGTGGCACTGGCGGATGTCACCCAAATACGATTGCTTACATCAAACCCAATAATAATTGCACTGGCAATCAAACTTTGTAAAACTGCACGACGTGAAGTATTGTTTTTCATTGTCCATCCATGCTGTAGCTGGTTGTCATGGGTATAACTTCCCAGGCGTGTCATGGATTCAAATATACAGTTATTAGGGAAACAACTGCGATTAAGTACTGTTAAAACTATTGGATGTCTGGATTTGCAATATATCATCCTCCCCAATATGCGATCGCAACTTCATCGTTTCCATGTTCGTATCCAGTAACGGTTCTGTGTCCTTCGATAGGAACATGACAAGAAAAGTGATATAAATCAAAATAATAATAAGCTGCAATCAGGAGGCGCTGCCATGTCTGGTTTAACGCAAATAATTAGAAACTTCTTTATTCGTCTAGAAGCCCTTTTATATCAGTTTTTCGGTTTGATCAAAAACATCTTTTCCCAGGTATTTAGTTTTTTAGGTAGGATCTTTGGGTTCTCCAAGTCTGGTTATTTCTTAGAAACCAATGATGCAACCAGCATCAAATCATCTCAAAGCAAGCAAATAACCGAGCTGGAGCCAAAGAATGCTCCAGAACCTTCCATCACTGCTCGTCGCCGTCCCGATCCCAAAATGGACTATTTCCGCAAGATGGCTGAAGAAGTTAATAAAAACTAGTAGTTCATCGCATTAATTCTGAGAGGTTATAGATCCCCAACTTCGCAAAAGTTGTCGGGGATCTTAACACCCGCAACTCATCAAAATTAATGAAACAGACCACTAACTAGTACACTGTCAAAACAAGTAAAAAGTAAAAAGTAAAAAGAAAGATTCCCACAGATTTATCAGTGGGCTTGAAAAAAGGACACCTTTTACCTTGCACTACGTGTCTCGGTAAAATTATGAGTGTTTAAGTGGGCTTGATACCCACAACTGAAGTTTTTTATGAGTGCCTTTTAACTTTTTACTTTTTACTTTTTACTTGGAGCGAAGCGACTGTCATCATCCCTCAAATCAAAATTGACACTCTACTAGTTTTAACGGTTTATAGTAAGTAGCCCTAACTGAACTTTTACAAATGCTGCGGGATATAGGTGATTTTATTTTGTAATTGATGTTATTAATATTTTGTTAAAAAAAATGCCGTAGGGGCGTACGGCTGTAAACCCCTACAACGTATCGTGATCCAAAGTGATGACATTAATTGCAGCTATTAACTATTTTGCTACTAGTAAACTAGACTCTAATTACTTAACTTCAGTTCGGGTTAAGGACTCAATTTTGATCGCTTGAACGAGAAAATAAGGGTTTCAGGCTTTCAAAACCAACGACAGAATCAAGGTTTCAGCTTATCCCGAACTCAGGTTACTTAGCTGCTTTCTCTTGGATTCTTTGTTTAGCAGCTTTGAATTGGGTAGCTAATTGCTCAGTTTCAGTGCTACTCAAGTTATTACGAATTGCAGCAAACATTGTACTTTCTTCTTGACGTATATGATCGCCAACAGCATCCATTAGCTGTCTAATTTTATCTTTAAATTGAGAAGAAGAAGGATCAATAGCCTTGATTTCTTCTAACATCTGCTTCATTTCGGCTTGCTCATCATACAATTCTTGAGTATCGTTTGCACCGTAGAATGAACGTACTCTTGGGTAGACTACTTCTTCTTCGGCTTCAGCATGAGCGCTCAAATCTTTGTAAATTTGACCAAAGTATTCTTGAATCTTATAGGAATTGTTGCTTGCCAACAATTCAGTGAATAAAGTATTTACTTTGTTGTGATCCAAGCGAATGACATCTTGAATGTTCATATCGCTTTTATCACTACTTTGGGTGACAGCACTACCAACAACACCGCTTAATGCTGCCATAGCATCTTGTACACGTCCCCAAATACCTTGATCTGCATCTTGTCCGGTGAGTTCACGAACACCCAAGATTTCTAAAATACCTTTAAGCTGTTCTTGGTGAGCGCGGTTTTCAAAGTTAACAGTGTTTAAAGGTCCAATAGCCATCATCACATCTGCACCAACTTTTTGTGCTGCTTTGTGAATTGTCAAACCAGACATTACTTGTTGATGCTTTAATAATTCATGCTGGAATACTTTTTCATACAGGCTTAATTCAGACCCTTGCATCAATTGCCGAACCTTATTAACCATTTCTGTAATAGTTTTTTCTGGTTCGGCTTGAATGCCATATTGGACATTAACTGTTTCCAAAACACCCTTGTTTTTACGATCATCTTCGAGCATTTTTTGAATGCGATCATGCATTTCGCTATCAACAATTTCTCTTACAAACTGTTCTTCATTTTGGATGATCAATTCTTGAATTGCTTTCATATCTGCCAATTTCATGGCAATAGCAGAACGCTTAGTGTCATCTAAAGTGACAACCATGTTGTATTCTCCTCTAAAAATTTTGTTCTCTTTACTTTTCTCAGGTTACATAACAGATTTAGAGACTACCATCTTTCTTTTGAACGATAACCCCAAAACTAAGGAAGTAAAAATTTAATTCTTAGGATAATTTTAAAATTTAAGACACATTTATACTTTCAGATAGATTACTACTAAAACTACACTTCCACCGCCAGATAGATAAATTTTCCTTACCACTTTTCTAGATTAACTCAAGGGTAATGGAAGTGGAGATTGATACATAATGTCTGAAAATCCTGAACTAGGGAGAACAGGCGATCGATAAAACTGTAGAAATGAGTTTATCTAGCCAGTTAGTTGAACAAATCCCTTCAGTATAAAGTTACTTCAATTCTTAAAAGGTGAAACTATGGATACTCAAGAAAGAAACTCTACACCCTATCCCAATATTCCAGCTTTTTTAGAAAGTGATGATAGAGAGTTTCGTGATACTGGTATACCTAGTACCGTGTCAGTTGCAGGTCATCCCATCCATCCGATTCTTGTGCAATTCCCGATTGCATTTCTTGTAGGGGCTTTGTTAACTGATGCGGTTTTCTGGTTTACAAATGATAGTTTTTGGGCGAGGGGTTCTTTTTGGTTAATCACTGCTGGCTTGGCGGGTGGTGTTGTAGCAGCCCTAACGGGACTTTTAGACTTTTTGAGAATAGGACGAGTCCGCAAGCGTACTGCTGGTTGGGCGCACTTAATTTTGAATGTGAGTGCTTTGGTGCTGACAATTATCAACCTAGTATTACGTTGGAATCATCCAATATCGGCTGTATTACCTTGGGGACTTGTAATCTCAGTAGTTGTAGCAACACTTCTTGGTATTTCCGGCTGGTACGGTGGAGAATTAGTCTACCGACACAAAATTTCTGTAATTGGTAACGGTAATCCAGATCAACCATAATGAAAGGGATCGGGGATTAGGGATTGGGGACAAGGAGGGCGTATCAATTCAAAATTCAAAATTTAAAATTAAGAACTTGTTCCCCAATCCCCATTACCCCTTCGCCCCTAATCCCCACTCCCTTGGGGGGAGTGGGGGCCCCGAGTTCCCCAGAGGAAACCCCTACCTTCCCCTTATCCCCAGAGGGGACCCCACCTTCCCCAATCCCCGTTCCCTAATATCAGAGAAAATCGTGTCAAAAAAAACACAAAGCTTTTATATAACAATTTCTTTGCTCATCGTTACAGTGATGGGCTTTTTATTTAAATACTATACTGGTTTTGCTCATAAATGGTTCAATTATTATGGGGCTGCTGTTTTTTACGAAATTTTTTGGTGCTTGTTCGTATTTATATTTTTCCGTAGCTCAAAAGCTATTATCCAAATTCCTCTATGGGTCTTTATCATTACCTGTATATTAGAATTTCTACAACTATGGCATCCTCCCTTATTAGAGCAAATTCGTGCTACTTTAATAGGTAAATTATTGCTTGGTACAACTTTTGTTTGGTGGGATTTTCCTCATTATGTAATCGGCTGTATTCTTGGTTGGTGGTGGCTGCGACTATTACAAAGAAAAGGTTATGCAAATAAAAGTCAAAGTTAAACCAAACTCAAAAGTTCAAAAAATTGAAGAAACTAGCGATCGCAGTCTCAATATACATTTAAAATCGCCTCCTGTTGATGGTAAAGCAAATGAAGAATTAATAAAAATTTTATCTGAAAAATTTGATGTTCCTAAATCTAGAATTAGAATTAAATCTGGTGTCTCATCAAGACAAAATCTCATTGAAATAGACACAGATTTGTAGAGCAGAAAACTATTAAAAGAGGATTAAGCCAGAATAGCAATTATTGAAAAAAATGGAGGGTCAGGCAGGTATGATTCACGAATTCACTTATAAGTCGGTAATGCCTAGCCTACTTAAGATATGGTAGATATGACAGGGCGATCGCATTACAGCAACAACTATTGAAATACTCTTCATAAAAAATTAACTCGTTTTCAAGCATGAGCTTATAAAACGAGTTGGTAGATGCAAATAATTAAGAAAAATCAATGCTGTACTTCTTCTTTTATTGAAATATATCTTGGTTGGGTTTTTACTCTTTCAATCCATGCTTGGATAGCAGGAAATTGTTTCAAATCAAATTTGCCTTCATCAGCAACATGAGTGTAAGCAAATAAGGCAATATCTGCAATAGTATAACGTTCGTCAACAAAAAAATTATGAGTCTGTAAATGATTTTCCATCACTTTCAAGGCTGTATAACCAGATTCACGTCTTTGTTCTATGGCTTCCTTGTATTCTTCTGGTTTATTTAGTACAGAAATCCAAAATCTCAATGGCGCAATAAAAGGCTTAAGGCTGAACTCTTCAAAAAACAACCATTGCATTACTCGCGCTCGTAAAAAGCGGTCATAAGGTAAAAATTCTGTGCCTTCGCTCAAATAAACTAATATGGCATTTGATTCTGCCAAATATTTACCTGGTTTAATCTCCAATACTGGAATTTTCCCATTCGGATTTTTGCTTAAGAACTCTGGTGTTCGAGTCTCATCTTTCAAGATATTCACCTCTACCCTCTCAAATGGCATACCAATTTGTGATAATAAAAGACGTATCTTGTAGCCATTACCTGAAGGTAAAAAATCGTACAATCTTAGCGTTTCCATGCCAATATATTGCGAGATGAAGGTTTTGATTAATTATGATGCAGTAAAATACAATCATATTTCAAAAACACTTATAAACAGAAGAATTTTTTGATAAATGTCGCAATTCCAGACAAAATAAATTCTCTGGAAAATAAATTTTATCAAGGTATTATTTTTATCATTAAAATATTTAATTCGATTTATTTGCAAGGATCAAACAATGTGTGGAAGATTTACTTTAAGCGTATTTCCAGAAGTTTTAACCCCAATTTTTGAAGTCGAAAAAATTCCCGATTTCAAGCCGCAATATAACATTGCACCTACGCAAATGGTCTTGGTGGTTTTGTATAATTGTGAAGCTCACAAACGTGAAATTCAGCAATTACGTTGGGGTTTAATACCTTCATGGGCTAAAGATCAAAGCATGGGAGCAAAGCTCATTAATGCTAGATCTGAAACCGTAGCCGAAAAACCAGCATTTCGTCGCGCTTTCAAGCGCCAACGGTGTTTAGTAGTAGCAGATGGCTTTTACGAATGGCAAAAACAAGAAGGTAAAAAGCAGCCATATTATTTTCGTCTGTTGAACGGAAAACCCTTTGCTTTTGCAGGGCTGTGGGAGGAATGGCAATCACCAGAACAAGAACAGATAAAATCTTGTACAATTTTGACAACCCAAGCTAACGAATTACTGCAACAGATTCATGATCGTATGCCAGTAATTCTCCAACAGGAAAATTATGATTTATGGCTAGATCCTCAAGTTCATGATGGGGAATTACTACAGCCACTACTGCACCCCTATCCTTCAGAGACGATGACTAGCTATCCTGTCACAACCTTGGTAAATAGCCCCAAAAATAATAGCCGTGAGTGCATTAACCCACTCAAAACTTAAATCAGGTGAAAGTTATAAAACTGATAACTGACAACTGATAACTGTTAAATTAGCTAATAGTTAAAAAACCCCTGCCAGTAGCCCAACATCAATGAGAGGCGTTATATGCCAAGAACTCAAAAAAACGATAATTTTATTGATAAATCCTTTACAGTTATGGCAGACCTAATCCTGAAGGTTCTGCCAGCGAACAAAAGAGCAAAAGAAGCGTTTGTTTATTACCGAGACGGAATGTCGGCGCAATCAGAAGGAGAATACGCCGAAGCTTTAGACAACTATAAGCAAGCTTTAGAACTAGAAGATGATTCCCTCGATCGCGGTTACATACTCTACAACATGGGATTAATTTATGCTAGTAACGGCGAACACCAAACAGCTTTAGAGTTATATCATCAAGCACTAGAGTACAATCCTCGCTTACCTCAAGCCTTAAATAACATCGCCGTCATTTATCACTATTTAGGCGAAAAAGCCAAAGAAGCAGGAGATGAAGACGCTGGCGAAGCACTGTTTGACAAAGCTGCTGACTATTGGGTGAGAGCCATTCGCCTTGCTCCCAACAACTACATCGAAGCCCAAAACTGGCTGAAAACTACAGGTAGAATGCAAATTGATGTATTCTTTTAAGTCATTAGTCATTTGTCATTTGTCATTTGTAAAAAATTAATGACCAATGACCAATGACCAATGACCAATGACTATTGACTATTGACCATTGACTAAAATTTTATGCTCGATCGCGAACAAGTCCATAAAGTAGCCCATCTTGCTCGTTTAGAATTGACACCAGAAGAGGAAGAACAATTCACTACTCAACTGGCTAGTATTCTGGACTATTTTGAGCAGCTCAGTGAATTAGATGTTAGCGACGTACCACCCACAACACGGGCTATCGATGTCAGCAATGTGACACGCGCCGACGATCTTCAACCATATAGCGATCGCGAAGCAATTCTTCAAAGTGCGCCAGAACAAGAAGGCGAATTTTTCAAAGTGCCAAAAATTCTTAACGAGGAATAGTTAGTGGTTAGTGGATAGTAGATAGTGGTTAGTAGTTGATTTATTACCATGATCCCCGATCCCCGCTCCGTGATCCCCTATCCCCTTTCCCTTAACATCATCAAAGGAGAAAAACAATGAGTTTGGGAATTCTCAAGGATGGTAAGTGGCTATCCCAACGGGAACAGGAAGACTCAGCAGGTAAATTTATCCGTCCTTCTACCACTTTCCGCAACAAAGTTACCGCCGATGGTTCCAGTGGATTCCAGGCTGAAGCAGGGCGTTATCATTTGTATATTTCCTGGGCTTGTCCTTGGGCGTGTCGTACTGCTATTATGCGCCAACTCAAAGGACTGCAAGATATTGTTGGGATGTCTGTGGTTGCTCCCGAAATTCACGACAATGGCTGGGAGTTTGCAGATGAACCAGGTTGCATTCCTGATACTGTCAACAGTGCTGATTATCTCTGGCAAATTTATCTCAAAGCTGATCCCAGCTATAGCGGACGTGTCACAGTTCCTGTTTTGTGGGATACACAAAAGAATACGATTGTCAATAACGAATCCCGCGAAATTATCCGAATGTTTGACGCTGAGTTTAATCATCTTGCTCAGAATAATATAAACTTTTATCCAGAAAATTTACAAAAAGTTATTGACGAAACAATAGATGCTATTTACCAACCGATTAATAATGGTGTGTATCGGGCGGGATTTGCAACTAAGCAAGCAGCCTATGATGAAGCGGTAACAGAATTATTTGATGCTCTTGATCATTGGGAAAAAGTTTTAGGAGAGCAACGTTATCTATGTGGGGATCAAGTTACTGAAGCAGATTGGTGTATGTTCACAACTTTGTTTCGCTTTGACCCGGTTTATTATGTGCATTTCAAATGCAACTTACGTCAGATCGTAGATTATCCTCACTTGTGGAATTATCTCAAAGACTTGTACCAACAGCCAGGGGTAAAACAAACTTGTAATTTAGACCACATCAAGCGACATTATTACCGGAGTCATCCCAAAGTCAACCCGACTCGCATTGTTCCGAAAGGGCCACTGATTGATTTTGATGCTCCCCATAATCGCGATCGCATGTTTGGGTGATGACTAGGATGAAAATGGGGATCGGGGATCGGGAATCAGGGAGCGGGAATTCTTCTGACGGAGACGCACTCGCGTTCGGGGAAGAGATTTTCATGTTTGCTTGTGTTGTAGGATTTTCCCCTGATTAGCTGACTTGTAACTGACTTATTAATGAGTAAGCAGTACCACTGGAAACAAACGGTATGATCTGAGCATCTTGCTGAGAAAACCCAGTTATGTCACGCTCAGTAAAAATTCGTAAAGAATGTATTGACAAAGTTAAGACAACTGTCCAACTTCAGGGTTATCCCCGTCAAAAAGATTTGGCTGAAGATGTAGGAGTTTGTCTGGATACAGTCAGAAAATTTCTTAACGGTAAGCCTATTGATTGTCTAAATTTTCAAGAAATTTGCCAGAAATTGGGACTGGATTGGCAAGCGATAGCAGATTTTAACCCCAACATTAACAATATTACATTGCCAGAGTTTGCAGACGAGCCAGATACAGAGAACTTCATTTATGTAAAGCGTCCTTATACTGAATCTATTTGTGAGCAAACACTACGCCAAGCTGGTGCGCTACTGTTGATTAAAGCACCTGGATTGATGGGTAAAACCTCACTGATGGCAAAGATTTTATTGCAGTTAGCATCTGAAGGATATCGGACTGTATTCTTGAACTTACATTATGCAGAAATAGATCACTTTACCAATTTAGATAAATTTTTACAGTGGTTCAGTGTCAGTGTTGGTAAAAGATTGAAAATGTCGAACCAACTCGCTAATTACTGGGATGATGAGTCTAGCAGTAAATTAAACTGCACTGCCTATTTTGAAGAGTATTTATTACCACAATCGCTTAGTCCATTGGTATTATGCTTGGATGAAGTAGAGCGGATTTTTCCTTATCAGCAAGTAGCCTCTGAATTCTTTGGACTGCTACGAGTTTGGCACGAACTGGCGAAAACTTGTAGTATTTGGCAAAAAATGCGGTTAATAGTCGTCCACTCAACAGAAGTATACGTGCCTTTGAATGTCAATGAGTCGCCTTTTAATGTCGGTAAACTAGTACAATTACCAGAATTAACGCCGGAACAGGTAAATGATTTAGCTCAACAATATGGAATTTTTTGGGAACATGAGCAAATACAACAATTGATGTCTATGTTAAGAGGACATCCCTATTTGCTCGGACAGGCTTTCTCTTATCTCAAGAATAATACCACAATCAGCCTTGAAGAATTTTTGCAATCTGCTCCTACAGAAGCAGGAATATATAGTAGCTTTCTGCGGCGATATTGGAAGATTATTCAACAGCATTTTGAATTGGCGGAAGCATTAAAAAAAGTAGTAATTACAAGAGATAAAATACAACTAGAACCAATGTTGGCGTATAAATTATACAGCATGGGGTTAATACATTTAACCGGGAATGAAGTAGAAATTAGTTGCAATTTGTATCGGTTGTATTTTGGCGATCGCTTCGGAATTAATTCGTAGATTTTAGGTGAACAATGAATATTCAACCCAGTTTTATTTATCAAGTTGGGTCTAGTTTACCTGTTGATGCTCCTACTTATGTCAGGCGCAAGGCAGATCAAGAACTTTATCATGCATTGAAAGTAAGGAAGTTTTGTTATATATTGAACTCCCGACAGATGGGAAAATCTTCACTCAAAGTGCAAACTATGCATAGGCTGCAACAAGAAGGTATAGTCTGTGCAGCAATTGACACTACTTTAATTTTGGAAGAAGGAGTTACTGCTCAGAAATGGTATAAAGGTTTAATCAGAAGACTTGTTAGTAGTTTTAAGATATCAGAAGATTTTAACTGGCGAATTTGGTGGCAAGAACGCGAGCAGTTTTCTTGTGTTCAGTGTTGGATAGAGTTTATTGAAGACGTACTTTTAAAGAAAATATTCGGCAATATAGTAATTTTTATTGATGAAATTGATAGACTCCTCAGCTTAAATTTTAAAGATGATTTTTTTGCCGTGATTCGAGCATTAGATAATCTACGAACAGAAAAACCAGAATATAGACGTTTGACTTTTGCACTCTTGGGTGTTGCGACACCTTCAGATTTGATTAGTGATAAAAATCGCACACCATTTAATATTGGTCAAGCAATTGAACTTACTGGCTTTGAGTTAGCAGAAACAGTACCTTTAGTAGCAGGATTACAAAATCACGTAGAAAATCCGCAAGCTGTACTCAAAGAGGTTTTGTACTGGACAGGTGGACAACCTTTTCTGACTCAAAAGCTATGCAAATTAATTGTCGATTGTCAATCACCTATTCCCGTTGGACATGAGGTGGAATGTGTAGAAAAAATTGTGCAATCCCAAATCATTAGTAACTGGGAAGGAAATGATGAACCACAACATTTGCGAACGATACGCGATCGCATTCTCTGTAATGAGCAACCTGTTGTACAGCTATTGTGTTTGTATCAGCAAATTTTACAACAGGATGAAATAAAAGCGGATAAAAGTCAAGAACAATTAAAATTGCGGCTGTCGGGGTTAGTTGTTAAATGTGAGGGGAAATTAAGGATTTACAACCGTATTTATAAAGCTATTTTTGACAAATCTTGGGTTAATCAGATATTAGCACAGCAACGTCCTTACGCGATTAAACTTAATGCATGGTTAGATTCCAATTGTCAAGACAAGTCAAAACTTTTGCGTGGTAAAGCATTACAATATGCATGGCAATGGGCAAAAGATAAAAGTTTAAGCGATCGCGATTATCAATTCTTAAATGCTAGTCAAGAATTACAAAGACGATCTCAGCAGCGCTTTGCTTTAGGTTTGGTAGCTACCCTCATGTTTGTAGTTGGGACAGTTGTTGGATTACGAAAAGAAATTACTGATTTAATTTTTGATTATTATTCTTCATCTTTACAACTAGCAGAGCCAGAACGATTTAGTGAAGGAGAGCGGAATTTATTTGGTGATTTTTCTCAAAACTATAATCGAATACTAGGTATAGAAGCTTTTGAACAAAAGAATTATGCAAAATCTATTGAATTATTCCAAAAAGCTCTAAAAGCTAATCCTGACGACCCGGTAGTGAAAATTTACTATAACAATGCACGAGCAAATCAACAAGGTAATCCTCTAACTCTAGCAGTTGTGACATCAGGCTATACTCGCAAAATAACTTCTCTAGAACTTTTAAGAGGAGTAGCACAAGCACAAGAAAATTTTAATAAAAAACGTAATAAATCTAATGCTCGGCTCTTGAAAATTATTATTGCTAATGATGACACTGAGCCAATTCAAGCTGCAAAAATTGCCCGCAGGCTAGTGATAAATTCAAATGTTATGGGAGTGATTGGACATCAAAATAGCACAGCTAGTATGTCAGCACTACCAATTTATGAAAAAGCTGGTCTAGCCATGATATCTCCCTCTAGTGCTAGCGATTTGCTCAAAGGTAAGTTTTTTCATAGAACAACTGCTACTGCTCAAAAGTTTGCTGAAAAGATGACTGAGTATCTCATATATAAGAAACTTAAGCGAGTTAATATTTTCTACAATCCCGATGATACCTATGGTAAAAATATAGCTTCCAATCTAGAAAAATTACTTTTTAATCATGGAATCAGCATTATCCGAAAAGTAAATTTGAATAATCCTATGTTGAATCCAGAAGCCGAAGTATTACGTAGTCAACAAGAGAGTGCTGATGCACTGATGTTGTTCCCAGATATCAATTTCACTTCTGTAGCAATTGAAATATATCGTGCTAGCAATAATCTGACTAATCAACCCAAAAAAATGCTAATATTAGGAGCAGGTTCTTTTAATTATCCAGATATTCTAGCAGAAAATGTATTCATAAAAGATTTGATTTTAGTTGTACCAAGTATAAATAAATCGTACAAAGAATCTGAAAAAAAATGTAAACAGCCTGTTACTTGGTTGACTGGTACTAGTTATAATGCAACTCAAGCTTTTATTCAAGCTCTGTCTTCATCCAAACAACCTTCTCGCTCAACTGTACTAGCAAAAATCAATTCTATGAGTCTTGAAGTCAAAGAACCAGTTATTGTCAAAGTGGTTAAAAATAATGGAAATTGCCAAGAAAGTCAACTTCATTTAGAAGCAGTTATTTTTTAGCTGGTGTCGGCGCTAAGAATCCCGCCAAACCACCTAATGATCCTGTACCCAAAGCAATCAAAATTTCGGGAATATCTTTATCCTGAGATTTTAGCCAAACTGCACCACCAATAGAAGATATTAAAGTTAATGCTAATGCGCTTACTACAATCCGATATATCCAGCAGTCTGTTTGTAGTGGTGTTCCAATATTTTCTTTACTATTTTCTGTCAATTCTGCATCTTGTTTGATCAGCATCTTCCTTTTCATAATCAACCTTTTTCTCATCTTTGGATCAACGCCAAGTAGAATTAAACTTATCGATGTATTTGTCTGCTCGCTTCGTCTCATTCAACTTAATTACATTCAACCGTAGCCATTACTGAGATCAAGACTGAGATATTTGAAATAATTAAAGACTTGCAACTGAGTAATTACTTACTTATGATCACTACTCAAAATCTCCAACTTCTTTAATGAAGTCGAGGATCTGTATCTTTATTTCAGGATTGCACAGAAACGGTATCACCAAATTTTGTGAAAACCACAGCAGAATCAATATTGATCGCATTCACTGATCGAGTAGACTAATCTCAAAGTGTGAGGAATGCGAACATGGCTAATCCACGATCAGGGGTAAAATTGCTTTCTTTGGCTTTCATTGGTGTATGTTTTTGTGTAGGAATTGGTATTGGATTGGGTATTCGTTCTAAGCGATCGCAAGCTACAGATACAAACAACCTACCCAGTGAATATCTCCCAGAGCCAAATTCACCTCCACTGATCAAAGAGCCTAGCTATACAGACACTATTACCATTCAAGCAGTTGGCGATGTTATTCCTGGTACGAATTTTCCTAACTACAGATTGGCACGCGATCGCAACCAATTAATCCCAAAGTCGGTAAGAGCAAACTTAAAAAAAGCTGATATCTTATTTGGTAACTTTGAAACCAGCTTAACTAACTATCCATACACTACCAAAGACATCAGTCGTGGACAGATGTTCGCGTTTCGATCTCCACCTTCCTATGCTCAGTTGTTTGCTGATGTCGGCTTTGATGTATTCAATATCGCTAACAATCATGCTATGGATTTTGGTTTAGTGGGGTTTGCAGATACGATTAAGAATCTCTCTGCTGTTGGGATTGAAACACTAGGTCATAAAAATCAAATACTTTTACTGCAAGCTAAAAATATTCCAGTTGCAATGATCGGGTTTGCACCCTATGAACGTTACAACTCCATTCACGATTTCCAAACAGCCAAAAATCTGGTACAACAAGCGAAAAAACGTGCGGATATTGTAATTGTATCAATGCACGTCGGAGCAGAGGGAACAAAAGCATTACGAGTAAAAAATCAAACAGAAACCTTCTACGGAGAAAATAGAGGTAATGCGGTAAAGTTTGCTCACACAATGATTGATGCGGGAGCAAATTTAGTTCTTGGCCATGGTCCCCATGTTCCCAGAGCCATGGAGATTTATAAAGGAAAATTGATTGCTTACTCTTTAGGAAACTTTTTAGGATACCGAACTTTATCTACTAGAAATGAGACTGGCTACTCAATGATTTTAGAAGTAAAGTTAAATTTCCAAGGGGATTTAGTGGGAGGTAAAATTATTCCTATACATATGAATCGCCAGGGAATTCCCTATATTGATAAGCAATTGCGAACTGTAAAACTTGTCCGCTATTTGATTGCCAATGATTTTCCTAATACACCAGTTAAAATTAATAAAAAAGGTGAAATCACCGTTATAAATTAATTAGCTCTTATTAATTAGAATTCACTATATAGCACAATACGGTTGGTGTTAAGGATTTTTAGTACAGAAAATTGGTGTGTACCAGACGCGAAATTACCCTGTGGGATCTTGCTACGCGTCTCTCCTCTACAAAAAATTGTGAGCTTAACACCAAGCGTATTGCTATATAGCATTCTAAAATTATTCGTGAGAGACAAGACCCCCGACAAATTCTGCAAAGTCGAGGATCTCTCAATAGTCACCTGTGTATATATCAAGTGCCTTGATTTTCATAAACCTGAGAGTCTGAATTTTCTATGACTAAGCCAGTAGCTTTTTGCCATTCTTCAACCGTAAAATTATAGCCGTGTTGATGCGCTATTTGTACAAAAGCTTCTAGGTTCAATGCCGAATTAAGGACTTTCCTCAGATTAGGATTAGTTTGAGCATTTCTAAATAGTCTAATCACTTCTTGTTTTGACATAGCTATTGTTCCTAAGATGACTTCATTTAGTCATTAGTGAGTTGCATCTGTAAGTGAGGATTATCCCATTTTGAATGAATACAAATTGGGATAGATACAGTAATCAAATTTAATTCCTGAAATTACTTGTTCAGAATCATATCTATAGGAATCCAGTTTGGTTTATGAACTTATTAGTTGAGTCAGGGAACAGGGAACAAATATAATGATGACTTACTTAACCGTTATTTTACTGAATTAATTGAAAATATATGTCAGAAATATTACGGATAAAAATCTAAGAGTTTTACTTAATTTGTTTAAGTTACACCAGAATCCTTAGATAGGCTATAGTAGTACCACGTAACTATACTGAGAATAAAAAATCATAAAAAGACAACAAAGAAAACTAAGGTATCACCCAATTACTCAATATTTATCTAAGTCAGTAGGCGAAAATAAACATCACTGTGTAGAGAAATATAAAATCGCTGAAACCCTTACCAATGAAAAATGACGACCCTCACGAGTTAGCTTTATTTGTGCCGACCTGACTTGAAAATAGATCTAGGGGTGTAAGGGTGTAGGGGGTGTAAGAAGAGTCATATTTTTATTCACCCTGGTGTACGCAGTTCAGTCAGGGCTACTTAGCACAGATCAAAAAGCTAAATAAGATAACACTGCTTGCGATAGAAGCCAGGAATAATGTACAACTGTTACGCTTCAATCTGTAAATAAACTGAAAATTAGTGCAAAATTTGTTCTTCATCCTACATAAATTCGGGTTTTATTGGTTAGCATTTTTCGGAATTATTATAGTCCGATACTTCCTCATCGCTGGAGGAGCATATTGGTTCTTTTATTCGGTTATGGGTAAGCCTTTCGTGAAGCGGAGGTTACACCTCAAACCTATAGTATGGAAGTCAATTCGACAGGATATTGAACTGTCGGTTCTCTCCGCGGTATTTTTTGGACTTTGCGCCGCATTCATTATGTCAGCATATGATTCGGGAGTAACGCTTTTGTACACTTCTGTAAATGAGTATGGACTGTGGTATTTGGCGGTCAGTTTTGTTGCAGTACTTATCATCCAAGATGCGTATTTTTACTTTATTCATCGAGGGTTTCACCACCCTTTATTCTTCAAGTGGCTACACTATGGTCATCATCGATCAGGAGATCCAACACCTTGGACATCCTTCGCCTTCGACCTACCAGAAGCTGTCATACAAGGTCTTTTCTTTGTAGGGATAGTTTTCCTGATTCCACTTCACTTCATTACCTTAATTGCTGTCCTCATGACTATGACAGTATGGGCTGTGTTGACTCATGTGGGATTTGAACTGTTTACCTCACGATTTTGGTTTTTCCCCCAATGGCTTGGAAAGTGCTTCATTGGTTCGACACATCACGCGATACATCATCATAAGTACAGAGTACATTACGGGCTATATTTTACCTTCTGGGACAAGCTGCTAGGAACTCACGATCCCAGCTATGAGGGACTTTCAAATAAAAAAATAGCCAATCACTATGTAAGCAGGGGAGCAGGAAACTCTGAGCAAGGGGACTAAAAAAAGAAGTGTAGAGGTGTAAGAAGGGTCATTTAGTTTAACTATTATTGCTAATGCTTTGCGAGTTGGCGATCGCATTATTCAATATATGAAATAAGCAAACCATGATCAAAACTCTCATCTTTTAAGAATAAAAATATGACAGCACACATCCTGTTAGTTGAAGATGAAGTTAAATTAGCCAGATTTGTTGAATTGGAACTAACTAGTGAAGGCTATCAGGTAAGTGTGGCACATGATGGTATAACTGGATTGACACTGGCGCGAGAGTCATCACCAGATTTAGCAATTCTCGATTGGATGCTACCAGGATTATCAGGTGTGGAAATCTGTCGGCGTTTGCGAGCAACAGGTAGTTCAATACCGATGATTTTGTTGACAGCAAAAGATGAAGTGAGCGATCGCGTAGCTGGTTTAGATGCGGGTGCTGATGACTATGTAGTTAAGCCTTTTAGTATTGAAGAATTACTAGCTAGAATTCGCGCTCATCTTCGTCGCACCCAAGAAACAGATGAAGATTTGTTGCAGTTTGAAGATTTGAAACTCAATCGTCGCACTCGTGAAGTTTTCCGAGATCAACGTACAATTGATTTAACAGCGAAAGAATTTGATTTATTAGAATATCTCCTCAGTCATCCCCGTCAGGTTTTTACTAGAGACCAAATTTTAGAAAAAGTATGGGGTTATGACTTTATGGGTGATTCTAATATTATTGAAGTCTATGTGCGTTACTTGCGTCTGAAACTAGAAGAAAACAACGAAAAACGCTTAATTCATACAGTGCGTGGAGTAGGGTATGCATTAAGGGAGTGATCGGGGATTGGGGAACGGGGAACGGGAATTGCTGTTTATTCTCTCCCCAATCCCCAATCCCCAATCCCCAATCCCCATTACCCCTTACCCCCAGAGGCAGAGGGGACCCCTACCTTCCCCAATCCCCGATCACTCAATGCACTAATTCAATTGCTCTTTTCGTCAACGCTTCTGCTGTCAAACCATTAAACGCCATCAACTCACCTGCACTTGCTGTTGTTTCTCCACGTCTCCATGCGAAGGTATCGCGCTTGCAGTTACTCCGCAGCATCACAGGTTCTAACATCGCCGCCGCACCTCCGGTAACACCAATTAACGCGTCACCAGCAAAGATTTCGGCAAATTTTTCATCATTGATAAAATCACCTTCGGGTTCGGTGCAGGTATCCCAACCTGTATCATGGGGACGATATAAACGACGGGGGTTAATAATAGAAACTATCTTCACCCCAATACCTTCTGTTTCTAAGAAAGCTGCTGCTTCAAACACGGGAATTAATGTCATATCGCCAATTACAGCAAACACTACTTGCTGATCTCCAGCGACATCTTGCAATACCACCGCACCATCTTGTAACCCATGACGAGTCATATTAAAAGTAGTGCGAATTGGTAATGGTGATTTACTCGCAGTGATGACAACTCCCTTATTTTTGGTTCTCAAAGCCCAGTCATAACAAACTTGAATACTGTTAGCATCGGGGGGAAACAAGGGGAAAACATTACCATTTCGCATCATCGCCGCAAAGTAAGCTTCAATTTCTGGACGTTGGTGAGTCCAACCATTGCGCCCTTGTTCTAAAGCACCGGCGGTGAATAATGTAATTGTCGAGGGAGTCGGACGTCGCAATTCTGCCATTGCTTGGATGACAGTTTGCCAAATTGGTAAACCGTTAATCGCAAAAGATTCGTAGGAACACCACAAACTTCTAGCACCCATCAACGACATACCCGCAGCTAAACCAGCACAAGCATCTTCACTCAAAGGTTCGTAAACTTGTCCACCTGGTGCTTGGTTGTATAAGTCATCTGTTGTGGGGTGAATAATTTTTAAGGCTTGGTTAATATTACCAATACCTGATGCTTCATTCCCGTCGGCGTTAGTAACCAAAAAGTTTTCATCGATTTGTCCAACTTTTGCGACCAAACGTCCCATGGCTGTTGTGGAAACTTTCGGATCGCCACCCACAGCATACTCTTCTAAAGGCAATTCGCCTAAATCTGGCAAAGGATATTCAAATTCGGTAACTACTGTTTTTGCTGCTGGGCCTCCACCCGCGCGTTCGCAGTTTGTCCGTACGATTTGCCAAGCTTGAACAGGTAAGGCGCGTTCTTTGAGTGCGTTGATAATATGGGGTGCATCCAGCGTGTCTTTTGGATACAGGTTATGAGATTTTGCACCCCGCGCATGGACGCCTGCGCCTTTGAGTTGCTTAATGATAAACACAGTTAACTTACCACTCAAAGCCGATCGCGCCGCTTCATCTATACCTAAAAGTACTGCTTTGGTAAAAGCTAGACGTTGGGCAAAAGAAAAGGCGGTACTATCTACGTAATTTCCTGGTTGTTCTTTGTCATCAAAGTCTTTGGCATCTACTAACACGACTTCTTCAAAGCCATTACCATGCCAGTATGCCATCATTTGTTCATTGGTTTTAAGAGACACCATACTATGGTGTTCTTGGCTGTAACCGTTCCACACCAACACTGGCAAAAAGTTAGTTACACCAGGATAAGCGGTGTGGAAATGAGCCATAGAACTCATAATATAAGGCTCACCCAGTCCTCCATCGCCAATGGTGAACGGAAACAGCTTGTCTTTATTTAATAATGCAGCCGCCATTGCAAAATGTTGCCCTTGTCCCAAAGGGCCTGCTGGTGCAAGAATGCCAGGAATATAACCAGACAGGTGTCCTAACAGTCCATGCTTTTCTCGGAAGCGATCGCGTAATTGTTGGACTGTATAAATGCCCATGTCTTCTAAAGAGCGATCCAAGAACATGGCACTATAAAATCCGGGGGCGTGGTGTCCCACTTCCGTAATAATATTTTTGTAACCGAGCATGACCAAAGCTGCATAAGCTTCCGCTTGAGAAGCGAAACCACCAGGGTGTCCAGAAGCTTTACTTCCAGTAACTTGCAGTGTCAGATAACGCAAAGCATCCGCAGCTAGCAAGGTTTGGTATACTGCTGCTGGTTCTTCTGGATTGGCGATCGCTTCTTTGGCTGACTCTATGACTGGATTTGCACCATAAGTTTCAAATTCCGGTAACGTTTCCCCAAAATATTGAATTCCTTCGCAAAAATGGGGAAGCGCTGAAGTTGCTTTGGAAGTTGTTGCCGTCATGCTAAGTACCTTGCTAAATCAAACGGAGACACTATTTATTAATATAGATGTTCGCCAATTTAACAAAAATTTTACAACTTCACGGTTCTCACTATTGATTGCTATTCAGCATCGTCAAGATAAGTAGCTTCTATCTTGCAGCAATCTCAATTAGGTCGCAATATTGTTCTGATAATATAAATAGATTTACATTTAGGGAACTCCAAAAAATAAATTATCCAATTTCACCGAATCAACGGAGACGGGTGCTACTAAATAAAGAATTTAATAGTTTGTTGAAACTACTTAAAGGCTCGGTGTTTTCTACCACAGGGGGTTTGACTACACTTGACAGATATAAAACATCAGCATAAAGATTAAATGATTCTAAAGAAAAGGAGTAAAGTAACTAGATTTCAGTAAATATTTTTTGCTGCTCTTGTTTAGTTATCAAAAAGTTTGCTAAACCCCCTACTTTAATTATATTTGTTGATGTTTGATCTGGTGAAAAGTAAGCTGTACATCTAGAAAATATAAAATAAATATTACGTTTTCATGGCAAAATATCAGTATTAATGCGTAGGAAGCTTACTATATCTTTGTTGTAAGTCTAGGAAAAATACGGTTTATGTATACTGAGAAACAAGGTAGTCTAAGTAAATATTAGCAACAAAATAACTGTGTAAGAATCTGTAATTATATTTGCTTGTGTGACTAAACTAAATTTTTATGTATTTTATTACTCAAGGTTTTTGATATAAAGAGATTTCACCATCTCCAATATAAAAGGGCTATAACAGGTGAGAGAAAGTTTAGAAGACAATATTTTAAGATGAATCATTCAATCGCAGGGTGCAGCCTTACAAAGGAATCAGGAATATGGCAGGAGGTTGGGTACAAAGAAAATGGGTTCAATATCCAAAAGCGTACCAAAAATAAGCAAGCGTTTGTGTTCGTTGCCACAACGCCTAGATGAAATAGATAGACTCACACACTACCCGGTCAATCTAATGCAGCAAGAGGAAGAAGCAGCCCTCCAGTTAGCACAAAAAATCAATTACATCATTGCCAATCGCTCAACACCAGCAATGATGCTACAAGACATTGCTCAATTACTAGGAGTGACATTTAAAGTAGATTGCTGCTGCTTAGTGACTGCACATAAAGAGGTGACTGGTAGTGAAGAATTTATTGCAAATTGGTGTCCCCAAGAGTATTTAAATTCATCTCCAGATGAAATATTCTCATTAGAGCAATTGGATTTACCAGTAGTGCAATGCGCTTCTGAACCAACGATAGAAGACATTGCCACAATTCAAAATAGTCTGAAAATAGGATGTCAACAATTGCCAATACCAATTAAATCGGTTCTGGCAATTACTACCCGTTTCGTAAACAAAAAGAACGGTGTTATTAACTTAATTAAGTCCCAGGTACATGATTGGAGTGATTCGGAAAAATATTTGCTGCGATCGCTAGAGTCAGTCTGTGCGATCGCTCTAGAACAGGTAGCACAAGCACAGCAAATCGCTTCACAACAACAATATATAAAAACTTGTGGCAAGCATCAAAACCTGATCAAGCAATTGACAATCCTCGGTCGTAGCAACTTGGAGATTAATCAGATGCTTCAGGTAGCGATCGCTTCTACTGCTGAAGCTCTAGAAGCCGACCGGGGTTTGATTATATTACTGAAATATGCTGATCCCCTATTTAGAAATCTACGCAAAAAACAAATCCCGAAAGCAAAAGCTACAGTTATTGGTGAATGGTCTAGACAACCAGAAGATTTTTATATTGATCAAAAAGACAGCCCAGACTATTCATACTGGCTTTGCGATTGTGGTATTAGTCGGCGTGCTTTTACAGCAGAATCTGGCAAGCCTGTAATTATTAATGATACCGGAGATCGGCGCAAGGATACCTCCACAATCGCCCAAGCGTTTATTTTAGAAAAACTGCCTGCAATGCTCTTGATGCGATTGGAGAATCAAGGCAAAATTTTGGGATTTTTGGCACTACAGCAAACCCAACCCCGTTATTGGGAGACAGCAGAAATCAACATGGTAGAAATGGTCTGCGCTCAACTCAGCAATGCCATCATTCAAACACAAACACTACGGCAAGTACAAATGTTAGTGGATGAGCGTACATCCCAGTTACAGCGCAGTCTAGACGTTCAAGCTAAACTCTATGAAAGAACAAAGCAATATGTTGAGCAATTGCGAGAACTTAACCAACTCAAAGATGAGTTTTTAAGTAACATGAGCGATCGCTTGCGCTATCCTTTGACAAATATGCGTATGGCTTTACGGATGCTGCGTCAACCAGGAAGATCTCCCGAACAACAAACTAGATATCTAGATATTCTGGAGGAAGAGTGTACCAAAGAAATAAACTTAATCAATGACCTATTGACACTCCAAAAACTAGACACTCATCAAGAACCTCCCCAATTTGCCACCCTAGACTTAAATCGCAGAATCCAAGAGATATCAGCATCTTTTGAGAAAAAACTGCTAGAAAAAGGATTAAATATTTCTTATGAGTTACCGGAAGCATCCCTAGAACTGCAAACTGAACTAGAAAGTTTTGACCGCATTTTGCAAGAACTTGTAACTAATGCGGTTAAATTCTCACAACAAGATACCATCATCCAACTAGAAGCCACACATCAAGTAATTCAACAGGTTGATCGGGTTATTATTAAAATAACCAACGTCGGACATGGCATCTCACAAGCAGAAGCCACCTATATATTTGATGCATTCCGTCGCGGTAGAGGAAGATGGACTCCTGGCACTGGCTTAGGACTTGCTCTGGTAAAATCCTTAGTGCAGCATTTGAGTGGGGAAATCGCTGTGGAAAGTACTCCAATTGAGAATACAGATCTCAGCAAAATCTGTTTTACCTTGAATCTGCCCCAATTTTCTGACCAAGATCAAACCTACTCTGAAAGTGACTGAAGAAAAATACACACCAGAAGAACTCGACTTCATCGCCATTGAAGACGAAACCAACCTAGAGACGAATGATTTGCAGGCTGTGGCTATTCAAATCGAGAATATCACTGAGCGACAGCGACAAATTACCGCGAAAATTCAAATCCCCCAACCAGTGAAACAAGTTTGGGAAGTACTCACCAATTATGAAGCTTTAGCCGACTTTATCCCTAACTTAGCCCAAAGTCGCTTGCTAAAACACCCCAACGGTGGTATACGCTTGGAACAAATAGGTTCTCAACGCTTTTTACGCATGAATTTTTCTGCACGTGTAGTTCTCGATCTTGAGGAACGCTTTCCCAAAGAAATCACTTTCCGGATGGTAGAGGGTGATTTTAAAGATTTCTCTGGTAGCTGGTGCTTAGAACCATGTTCTCTGGGTCAACAAATAGGAACTAATCTCTGCTACACAGTCAAAGTTTGGCCTAAACTGACTATGCCAGTAGGAATTATTGAGCGTCGCGTTGCCAAAGACCTACAACTCAATTTACTGGCAATCTATCAGCGTTTACAGGGAACTTAGACAACCGATTTGGGATTTTGGGTTTTAGATTTTGGATTGATCCCCAGGATTTATCCGCTTTTTGTACTCTGCTCAGAATTACTTAGCAATGGAAGTATAACTAGATAACTCAGCATATGCGATCGCAGTTTCTCTTGTGCAAGCGATGTCCCGCTAAGAAGCCACTGCGCGTCGGGAGCATCTCATCTCTACAACTCCATGGATGCAATGCTCAAGCATTGTTGGATAATTTGCGACGCAGGTTATTGAAGAGGTAGGGAATATGTTAAACTTGTCATACTTTAGTATGACAAATAATCATGACTATGCGAATTAATGCCCGATTAGATGAGGAACATGCTAATAAATTAACCTACATCCAACAGCAAACTCATCAGGCAGTAACGGATGTGATTAAGTTTGCTATTGACTTGTATTACGAACAGCTTCAGCACCAACAGCAAAAGAACCCGCTAGAATTGCTCACACAAACTGGTTTTATTGGTTGTGGTGAGGCAGATGCGAATCTGTCTGTAAACTACAAGTCTATTCTGAAAGATGGCTTGAAAGCTAAATATGGTGATAGTTGATACGGGCTTTTGGTTAGCCCTGGCGAATCGAAACGACCCATACCACACTAAAGCCATAACGGCACTTGCTAATCTCAAAGAACCTCTGATTACGACTTGGGCTGTTATTACTGAAACTTGCTATCTACTTTTAACAACGATGGGGAATCATGCTCAAGTAAGTTTTATTAACAACTTATCTCTAGGGGGATTTACAGTTTTCGATTTGCAACCCGATCATGGGAAACGCATTTGTGAACTTATGGAAAAATATGCGGATTTGCCAATGGATTTTGCTGATGCGTCACTAGTGGTTTTGGCAGAACACTTGGGACATGGAAGAATTCTTTCGGTTGACCGTAGAGATTTTAATGCTTACCGTTGGAAAAATCAGCATCCGTTTGAAAATCTCATGCTTTTGGATAGTTGAGAGGGTTTTGTAGGAGCGATCGCGTTTAAAGAAGTCGGGAATCTCGTAGCCGGAGGTAGAGCGATCGCCTGTTTGGGAAGTTTATACCAATTTGAAAAAAGAATGCGACAAACAGACCATTTGTAGAGACGCGATTTATCGCGTCTCTACCCATGATCGCGTCTTTACCCAAGGATGTGTTGCAATCATTAATTGAATTGGTATTAAGTGCGATCGCATCAACTGACACTACGAATATATCGGCTTGCATTACTAATGTATCGGGTCGCATTGCCAATGTATCGGGTCGCATTTACGATCATGCGTACGCTAAATGTTTACTCTGAACTAGCGATCGGTTTACCCGCTTCAATTTCTGGCAATGCTTCTAAAATCAACTCTGTCATCACCGGACGACGTGCTAAGTCCAACAGTTGAGAATTACCCATCACTTGTTCAACCGTGGTAGGTTCAGCATTCAAGGACAACACCTGGCGGATTTGCTCATCGTTAAATTTCTCCAGTTCCAGGACTTCAAACTGCGGTGTTTCACCCGTCAGATTGGCTGTTGAGGCTTGCAATTCGGCGTTGAGTAAAGCCCGTCCTTCTTTGGCTTCGGGCTCGACACTTATTTCCTACTGATGGTTCACCTGTTGGTAGTGCTAAATAATTCTGTGCTGCCAACCGTGCTATCTCTGTTTTAATTCCTTCTAATGTCGGCAACCTGTCGAGTTGTTCAGTGATAATTGCAATTCTTTTGTGTAGAGAACGTTTTGTATAAAAGGTAAATGCAGAGTTTGCTTATCCTTGACACAAACTTTCAAGTTGCAAAAACTTATCTAATGACTATTTCTACTGCGTTCAATCGCATTTTTTACGAACATTTGTACTAAAACTGGTCTGGAATAAGTATGGAGTAAATACGAAAGCAAAATTTCTAGAGTTATGAATTCCCAAATTTATCAGTTAACAGCCAAAAGACAAGTTCCGCAAGGCTTTGAATTAGCTTTACTGGTCTAGCTTCGGTATCAAAAACAATACCCCCAGGGGAATTCGAATCCCCGTTACCTCCGTGAAAGGGAGGTGTCCTAGGCCTCTAGACGATGGGGGCGTGGTTTACACTTTTATAAATTTAGCGGCTTTTACTTTTAATGTCAACAGATTAAACGAATAATTTGATAGCAAAATTTTAAATTGCAGCAGGTTAAACTTAGTGGAAGCAAAAGTGATTCATAACCAATTGTTAAAAAATGCACTTTAGGAGGTAAACATGACACTCAAAAGCTGATGCAGCAAGCATTAACGCCGTCTCAATTTTACCAATATGAACAAATTACTGTATTGTAGGTAACTAAGTAGAAAATATTTTTCTACTGAACCAAAAAGAATTAAGTTGTGATGTTGCACCTGGTAAGTTAAGTCTTTACAATTCTTTACAAGAGATTTTGAAAAACATAGCTCAAAATCTACAACATGGAAGCATCTTTTGAAATCACCTTGCAGATGGTTATAGCCGTCGTTGCGGGCATTAGCGCTCAGGTAATAGCTGCGTACCTCCGAGTACCCAGTATCGTATTTTTATTACTGTTTGGTATTCTGCTTGGCTCTGACGGCTTTGGGCTATTGCATCCCCATTTGTTAGGCACTGGATTAGAAGTTATTGTCGCTTTGGGAACGGCAATAATTTTGTTTGAAGGCGGACTTAATCTAGAACTGCGAGAGTTAAACAAAGTTTCTACAAGTTTGCAATTACTCGTAACTTTGGGAACTTTAATCACGTTACTTGGTGGGAGCATGGCGGCCCACTGGCTGGGTGAATTTCCTTGGCCGATCGCTTTTCTGTTCGCCTCTCTAGTAGTTGTCACAGGTCCGACGGTGATCAGTCCTCTACTTAAGCAAATTAATGTGGAACGACCAGTTGCCACATTGCTAGAAGGTGAAGGAGTTTTAATTGACCCTGTTGGAGCCATTCTAGCCGTAGTAGTGCTGAACACGATCTTAAATGATAACGCCGATGCTTTTGGTGCTATCAGCAGCTTGCTAATGCGACTGGGTATTGGTGGCATAATTGGTGCCGTAGGCGGATGGCTGATGGCGTTAATTTGCAAATATGCCAATTTTCTTTCCTTTGAGGTCAAAAACTTAGTCGTCTTAGCTGGTTCCTGGGGCTTATTTGCATTAGCGCAAATGCTCCGCAGTGAATCAGGATTGATGGCGACTGTAGTGGCTGGCGTGGTGTTTGGAACCGCTTCGGTGCCAGAAGAACGACTACTGCGACACTTCAAAGGTCAGTTGACGATTTTCTTCGTTTCAGTCTTATTCATCTTACTGGCTGCGGATTTATCTATCGACAGTTTATTTGCACTTGGTTGGGGCAGTTTATTTACTGTTTTGGCGTTAATGTTTATTGTGCGTCCAATCAACATTCTGTGTTGTACCTGGAATAGTGACTTGAACTGGCGACAAAAACTGTTTCTGAGCTGGGTTGGACCCAAAGGGATTGTTTCTGCTTCTGTAGCTTCTTTATTTGCTATTTTACTGACCCAACACGGCATTAACGGTGGTGATGCCATTAAAGCTCTTGTCTTCTTGACAATTATCATGACAGTTTTCTGTCAGGGGCTAACTGCTGGCTGGATTGCTAGGTGGCTGGAAATTACCTCCAAAGAAGCCACAGGGGCGGTAATTGTTGGTTGCAATCCTTTGAGTATTTTCATTGGTCGCCTGCTACAAGAGAGAGGAGAAGCAGTTGTCATGATTGACACTGATCCTGAAGCAAGTCAACAAGCCCAAGCCGAAAACCTGCGAGTGTTAACTAGTAGTGCTTTAGATGCTGATGTTTTAGAAGAAGCAGGATTGGCTGCTATGGGGACTTTTTTGGCAATGACCAAAAATGGTGAAGTAAATTTTGTGTTAGCACAACGAGCCGCAGAAGAGTTTAATCCACCCCGTGTCTTAGCAATTTTCCCCCGTGACCCCCAAGCCAATAACGGTAAAAACAATACTAAAGTTAACCAGGCTTTTATCTCAGACTTTCAAATTAAAACCTGGAATCAATATCTCAAAGATGGGCAAGTCAAGTTAGGGATGACGACACTCAAAGAACCTGGTTTTTCATTGCAAAAGGTTCAGTTGCAAGCATTAATCCGGACTGGGGAGTTAGTACCACTATTTTTAGAACGGGACGAGAAATTGCAAATCATACCTGCGGGTGAAGCTTGGCAAAATGGCGATCGCATTATCTACCTCTTGCACGATCCCAGACCGAATCTTTTGAAACGCCTATCGGGTGGTAGAGATGCAAATCGCCTCTCTTTAGAAAAACTACCAGAAGTTGAAGAAATTCCGATCACTAAATTATCTCAATCTCAACTTTCTGCCAGTGATGTTCCTGCACCCTGAACATTACTCTGTGCTAAGTTATCACCTTTAGAGTTGGCGAGTTGAGCTTTCATTTGTTTTTCTTGCCACAATACACTCAATAAATGCACCACAGAAATGATAATGGCAGCAATGGAAAGAATATAGCTGTGGATGGTGTAAAGTCTTTGGATAGTGAGCGTACTAATTGCGCCACCACCAGTCAGGATTTCGCGTAGCTGCGAACCAATCAAAGGAATTGCTTCAACGGTTCCCAATTCAATACTAAAACGCCAGAATCCTTCTTGATCCCAGCTTAAAATCATTGCTGTCCAACTTAAGCCAATTACAGTTAGGGTGAACAATATCGCACTAACCCACGCTGAGAACCAACTCTTGCGAAACTGTCTACCCAAAAATAACACCACAATTTGCACAAGTGCGATCGCAATTACTCCATTACCAGCAATATTGTGGGCTTTGCGGAATAACCAACCATATTGCACCTGATCTGTAATTAGTTTTAACGACTGATAAGCCCTACCTGCTGCTGGTTCGTAGTAAAAAGACAACAAAATGCCAGTAGAAGCTGCAACCAAAGATAGGGTAATAATGACAACAGATAATACCGTAGCTATACGCTGCATAACCCTATTAAACTCGGTGCTTTCCATCACTCACCGCTCCTTTTCTTAGCTAGGAATGTACTTTTATAACAATTTTAACTAAGAAATATTAAGAAAATATAATTGCTAATTAACGTGACACGGAAGTACCCACTCTATGAGTACTCATAGAGTGGGTACTTCTACGTAATGTGTCAATTTAGCGATCGCATAAAAAACCACAATGAAAAGGTAGTTAATATTTGCTCATTCCAAACAACCACCAACTACCAACCAAATTAATAATGACTACCCGCCTTACGGTGATGCATAGCTGTCACAGTATCCGGTTGCAATAACTTACCATTATCAACGATCGCATACACCACCCAATGGTCGCCGCATTCCATGCGTTTGTTAACTGAACATTCCAAATAAGCTATTGAGTCAGTGATGATTGCACAACCGTTATCTGCAACTGCTGTGGAAAAGTCCTTAAATCTATCTTCTCCGGGAGCAAAGTTTTTGCGGAAGTGTTTCATATAATCTTGGTAATTTTCTTCACCCAAGATATTCAAAACAAACTTACCGCCTGTATGCATAATCGATTCAACCGCTCTTTCTTTGGCTATAGCTACAGTAATTCCCGGTGGGTTAAAAGTTGCTTGTGATACCCATGCTCCCAACATCCCCGTAGAAACTTCACCTTGCTTGGCTGTGACGACGCAAACAGAACCAACAATCCGCCCAACAGCTTGTTCCATTTGTGTTGCAGCAGCTTGAGTCAAACGTGGTTTTTTTGCTTTTCTCAGGCTTTGGGCAAAATCTGTTGCCATTTCTTCACATTCTTTGAGCATGACATCTGTGGGTTTAAATCTGGCCTTTAAAGTTTCAAAGCCAAATCGATAACCAGCATCTTTGAGCTTACCTTCAATTAAATCAAAAGCTTCGCCACTCCAGCCATAGGAACCAAAGACACCAGCTAATTTGCTGTTGTCACCAACGGCGAGAACAATACCCAAAGCAGTGTGAATTGGTGTCGGTGCATTCCCACCAATAGTGGGAGAACCCATAATAAAGCCATCACATTTTTCAATTGCATTACGAACTTCATCGGGTTCAGCAAATTCACAGTTAATTGATTCGACAGCAACTCCACCTTTAGTCAATCCCAAAGCAAAAGCTTGTGCCAAAGTTGCAGTGTTACCATAAGCTGAAGCATAAAGCAAGGCAACGGTAATCTCACGTTCAGTTTGTGACTTGCTCCAAATTTCGTAGGCTTTGGCTAGTTCCAACAAGCCGTAGCGAATCAATGGCCCGTGAATAGTAGCATACATTCGCACTTGCAACTCTGATAATTTTTCCAAAGCAGCTTGCACGTGAGTAGCATGGGGAGCCATCAAACAGTCAAAATAGTAGTGCTGGTCTTCTTTAAGGAGATCCCAATCTTCATCAAAAACTTCATCACCGCACAAATGCGTCCCAAATAGCTTATTCGAGTAAAGAATTTGGGTTTGTTCGTCGTAAGTACAAAGTCCTGTTGGCCAGCGTGGACTGGGGATCGGAAAGAATCTTAAAATATGACCCTTACCCAAATCCAGAGTTTCTTTCCCTCGCATAGAAATAATTTTCAGTTCGCGATTGGGGAAAGCTGCGCGTAAATTCGCAGCACAAGGAAGGGAACAAACAAAAGTCAGTTTGGGAACTAAATCTAAAAGTGCTTTGAGTGTGGCAACCCGGTTAGGATTAAAATGACCAAGAATCACATAATCCAACCGTTCCCAATCATTTAAACACTGCCTAAGTGGATCTAAATAAATTAAGCTAAAAGTTTCCGGTGGTGGATCAATGACTGCGACTTTATCACCACTAATTACATAAGAATTAGAGGTTGTACCTCTAGCTAAGGCGTATTCAATTTCAAACCGCAGGCGTGTCCAACTGCGCGCGCGCAGCACAGTTGTATTTGTCGCAATTGGTAAAACCTGCACATCGCGAGGATTAGGATTGGTCATAGGTATTTACGTGAGGGGAGGGAATTTGTGGAGATAGGGGATCGGGGATTCTCCAGAGGAGACGCTACGCGTAGAGGCGCAAGCGGCTTCTCACAGAGTACGGGGATCGGGGATTGGGGATCAGGGATTGGGGATTGATTATTCTCCTTTGTCCCCACGTCTGCGTGCAAAGAGTTCCCTTGTCTTCCTTGTCTCCCCACTCTCCCGTGTCCCCATTTGCCTTATTAGTAATAATTGCCTACCTTACGATGGCGAACTGCTGTTAATCCGTCGGATTTGGAAACTCGACCATCGGTGACGGTGCAGTACAATAGCCAGTGGTCGCTGCATTCCATGCTGCTCTTAACTTCGCATTCCATGTAAGCCAGAGCGTCTGTGAGAATTGGAGAACCGTTTTTAGCTGTTTGGGTTCTGACTCCCGCAAATCTATCTGCACCAGGAAGCAGACGTTTGAGGAAATGTTTCTTCAGTTCTTGATAATTTCCTTCTTCCAGCACATTCAGGACAAACTTATCGCCGACTTGCAACAACGAATCAATTGCTCGGTCTTTAGCGACAGAAACTGTAAATCCTAAAGGTTGTAAACTAGCTTGTGCTACCCAAGAAGCCAGCATTGCTCCTTGTACATTGTTCTTTTTAGCGGTGATAATGTAAAGTCCGCTACTAACCCGACCTAGTGCTTTTTCTAAATTAACGTCGATGGACTTAATTTGTTTAATGTTGCGTTCGCGGACTAACATTTGTCCCAAATCAGTACCCGCTTCTTCGCACAGTTGGAAGGTGATTGGGGAAGGAGTTTCTTTAATCCGAATTGCTGGGAAAGCTTCTTTGACGCCAAAGTCAACAAATCTTCTACGTAAGGGATCGATGGGTTCATCGTCACCGCCGTAACATTCAAAAAATCCAATGACTTGTTTGTCTTTGACTACACCCAAAAGCGCACTAATCGCAGCTTGCGCCGCAGCGTTAGCAGTTGGCGGCATACCAACAATAATGCCAGATGAACGACCTGCTAATTCTTGAATTTCTTGGATCTCAGCATTTGTCAGATCCATGATTTCAATCCCGACGCCAGTTTTTTGGACTCCATGAGCGATCGCCTGAGCAATGCGATCGCCATAACCATAATCAGCGACATAAAACATGCCGACAATTGTCTCTGTTTTGGCTTGTCTTTGACTCCAACCTTGGTAGCACTCTCTGAGTATTCCCAAATGATGGTAGAGTAGAGGACCATGACCATTAGCAATAATTTTGATGTTGCCCAACTCGTTCATTTTCTTCATCGCATTCAGCAGCGAACGAGCATTTGGCCCCATCAAACAATCATAGTAAAATCTAAAGTCCGGTTCGATTGCCTCTAAGTTGACATCAAAAGTGTCATCGCTGCAATAGTGCATCCCAAAAGCGTCACATGTGAACAGAGTTTGGGTTTTGTGATCAAAGCTGAAAATAGTATCTGGCCAGTGCAAGTTAGGCGCACTCACAAATTCAATTTCGTGGCCTTGACCTAAATCTACGCGATCGCCACTCTTGACAATCCGCTTAGAGAAGGGGTCGTGAACCAAATTTTCCAGAAACTGAAGTGCAACTTTCGACGCTAAGACAGTTGCTCTGGGTGCTAATTGCAGAACGTCTTCAACCAAGCCACTATGATCTGGCTCTGTATGGCTGACAATGATGTAATCAATTGCTTTTGGATTAACCAGTTTCTTAAGAGTCTCTAAATATAGGTGGCGAAACTTGGTGTGAGAAGTATCCACCAAGGCGATGCGATCGCCCTTAATTAGATATGAATTGTAAGTTGTACCATTTTGTAGACCGAATTCAATATCAAAGCGATCGCGATCCCAATCAAGCGAACGAATCGCCGTTGTGTTAGGAGCGATTTCGACAGTTTGTATAGTAAGTCGTTTGTTTTGAGGGTTCTCTGTAAGAGCTACCATTAGTCGTCTCCAAGCACAAATCATCAGTCTGCTTTTCTGACTCTATTTTGCTCATAATTCTTTTTGTAAAGTTGTTCAAAATAGTCTTTTTTGAAAAACTCCATTTGTAGCCAAAGTGTCTGTTTTTTGGCATACTTGATAACCGAAAAACTATAGTTAATTTTCTGTTTTTTGAGCGTGAATTATAGCAAAAAATTAGTGATTTGTTCTATAAGTTTTCCCTACATAAAAGTAATCAAAATAATGTCGCTGCTCCAAATTTTGTAACGAAAATCATCATTTTGGCAACCGTTGTATCTAATTTAAAATGTTGATGGTTGATGAAGACAGGAAACAGGGAACGCTTACTAGAGAACAGCGAATAGAAAACAATGTGTTTCAAAGGGGTGTAGTGAACTCAAGCGCCATATCATGGGAATAAGGACGGTGTTCCCATCGATGTTGCAGCCTCACTCAAAGCCCACTTACTTGGATTGTATAGAGGTAAGGACGAAGGTGTTCCCCTAATTGCAGTTGAAAAAATGCGACAAGCTTATAGAATATTATTACTTTTGGGATAAACCAAACGCGCCCCTCACTGGTATAATGCTGACTGCTCAATCAATAATTATTTTCGCAAGTTGGAAAATCTTAAAATTACCAAAAGTTTTGGCTCAACAACAAAACGTTTACGTTACTTACATGGGAATGCGTGATCAAAGGATTTAAGAAATGGGATATGTAATCGCAACTGCAAATATGAAGGGTGGGGTTGGTAAAACAACTCTCAGCGTCAATATAGCAACTTGTTTAGCGAAAGAACATGGCAAGCGAGTACTTGTGCTGGACTTAGATAGCCAAATTAGTGCAACACTTAGTCTAATGTCGCCTATGGAGTTTGCAAAGCGCCGGAAACACAGAAAGACATTTAGATATCTGATAGATCAAATTATAAATCCAGAACCAGAACAGAAACATACAATTCAAGACATAATTCAATCCCAGGTTTGTAATCTCCCAGGATTAGATTTATTACCAGGAGATATTGATTTATATGATGAATTTGTTGTCTCTGAAATGTTGCACTACCAGGCGATTAATTTAGGTGTAAATGATTTTGAAACTATTTGGAATCGTTTTGAAAGAGTCTTGCTGAGTAAAGTTTTAGAACCAGTGCGAGAAGAATATGATTTTATCATTTTAGACTGCGCTCCAGGATATAATCTTTTGACTCGTAGTGCTTTGGCTACTAGCAATTTTTATATTCTTCCTGCTAAACCTGAACCTTTATCTGTAGTAGGTATTCAGTTATTAGAAAGACGCGTAGCCCAGTTAAAAGAAAGTCACGAACATGAAGCCAAAATAAATATTCAAATGCTGGGAATTGTCTTTACAATGTCGAATGCTAATTTGTTAACTGGTAGATACTACAAACAAGTGATGCAACGTGTTCATCAAGACTTTGGTGCAGAAAAAATATGTCAAACCCAAATTCCAGTTGATGTGAATGTTGCAAAAGCTGTTGATAGTTTTATGCCTGTGATTTTAAATGCTCCTCAATCATCAGGTTCTAAATCATTTTCTCAGTTAACCCAAGAATTGTTACAAAAACTCAAAATGTATACATAGTTTGAGTTAGAAAAGTTAGTTTGTAGTAAGCACTTTAGTGCTTAAATTTAAGAGCTTACTACAAATTGCTTGCAATCGGAGAAATCTTCCGATTCAACGATGTTGATACTGGACAAAAGATGTTACCTCAACTATTGACGCACGGTTGTAATCATAATTTGACTTGCAATCCAATCATCATAAACTTCTTCTTCTGGCATAGCTACAAGATTGCGAGATAAAACTCTGTTCATCAAACTATTAAGGGTTCCTTTACCTCGACTTGCTTGTTTAACTAAACGAGAAGGCAAATCCAGTTCTTCTTGTTCAAGTAAGGTAGCATCAAATTCGGCGGTGCTGACAATCAGTTTGAGAATATCTTTCATCTGTGTCATTCCCTGTCTCCACAGTTTTTCTGGTAATATGGCATAGATTTCTCTACCGCCTAATGCCCAAGCTTCTTGTTTTGGCTGTAACCAAATACCTCCACCATCAAATAAACCTGTACTGACTGTATAGCGTTCTGTCAAATCCAATAAGGCGCAGTACAGAGGTTCTTTGCTGGTATTTTTGAGCTTGATTTTAAAAGTGGGACTCTTCAATTTGCCATTTTCTTGTCGGTACTCAAGCCGAATTTGAGTATCTTGCAGTTCTTGTCCCTCTTGATAAATGAATATTTGCACCGCATCCGGTTGAATACGACTGGTAGCAGGACTGGAGAGTTCAACTATATTTGTCCAACGGGTGATATGTTCTAAGCGTTGAATTACTTGCAAGGCTGTAGCATTTGTGTAACCTTGGATAGAAGCGAGTAAGGGACGATCATCGGCTGGGCGGGTGATTAAATATTTACCATCACGAGCAAGTAACTTAAACTCAGCAGTTTCTGGTGTAGCGACTTCACGAATATACAAAGAAGGATGGTTTGCGGAACTTGCACTCAGCAGTTGAGTACGGACAAGTTCTAATCCTACTGCTTCTCCTGACATTAACACACCTTTGGGCGGTAGAGGTAAACTGATGACTACTGCTTTAAAAGTTATTTCTGGTGCTAAGTTGTCAATACCGCTAATTTGGATTTTACTGAGTTGCGGCATGATTTCTAATACTTGAGCTTCACCGATAGCTGCTGACAATTGCCGTAATTGTTCACTATGTGTGTCAAAAGGAAACAATGCTAACAAGGTTGTCTCATTCCCAACAGATTGAGGAATTCCGTGTACAGCACCACCATCAATTACCCAGTCATACTGTGGATGATAATACACACTAAAGTAGGGATTGTGTCGAGCGATCGCTCCTCCTAGAAATGGTTGATCTAATTCACTTAAAATAGTTGCTTCTATTTGCGGAGATTGATCTGTGACTTTACTACGAACTAGAGCATGAGTGCGTTTAAATAAATCTCGATAAGTCAAATTACCATTGGCTTTTTTTAAAGTATCAAGTAAAAAGTAAGAAAATACGCCCCTTGGTTGCCCATCTCCGTTATACTCTTTTGCTAACTCACTATCCAGACACGCTGCTAAGAAAATATGTTTTCCTCTAGGGAAATTCCAGCCAGTGGAATTTGCTTCTAAACTGCGCGAAGCAGAAAGTTGACTAACTTCTGCTAGGGAAAAAATAAAGCTGTTTAAAGGCCGCTTGCGCCTGTCGATGGGGGCTTTACGAACTGCTGTTTCTGTTTCTAAATCACCACGAGTCCCAGAACCAGAGTGGCAACAGTCCATAATCATGGCAATATGGGGATTGTTTACAGCTACTTCTGCAATCAGTTTTGCTAATTCTTTATCAGCCAAGTCCCAACCCCCCGAACTGCGGCTGTCGTAACAAACCAAAGTTTCATTTAATCTGTCTGGTTCCAAACTCCAAAACTCTTCTGGGGCCTCCTCTTGACTACCATGTCCTGCAAAGTAAAAAAATGCCACATCTTTACTATTAGCTTGGCATAGATGCTGACGAAAACCGTCAATCATAGCCTGACGGGTAGCATTCTGATTTAAGATTGTGCGTAAATGTAGCTGATATCCATCTTCACTTACACGCTTTTGCAAATACTCTTTGACAGCCATGATGTCATTAACACAGCCTTTAAGTGGAGGGACAGGACTGATGTACTCGTCAATGCCAACTAATAAGGCGTAGATATTACGAGTCATGATTATTATACTTTTAAGTACAGATGCTACGATACTCAACTACAACAGAAAATCGCCTGGTTCCAATTTTTTTTGTAAAAATAATATTACTTATTTTTTATCTATACTTGCATCCCTGTCAGATAGTTTTCTGAAGCAGTAGACTGTAGCTGGAAGCAGAAAATTTGCAAAGGTAAATCAATGCTCTGGCTCATACTTATGATACCCCTGTTGGGGACTTTGATAGTAGTTGCGATCGCTTGCCAGTGGTACACTAACCAAGCGATTCGACAGGCGGAAGCACATTTTCCTCCCCAAGGAAAATATGTAAAAGTAGCTGGAGTGAGATTACACTATGTTTGCCAAGGTTCGGGTCAAGCGGTAATTTTATTGCATGGTAATCCTGGTTTTTTGCAAGATTACTCACCCGAAACTATTGATCGCATTGCTCAAAGATATAGTGTTTATGCTTTTGATCTACCTGGACATGGTTATAGCGATCGCCCAGACTTAGTTACACCACAAGTACAGGCGCAATTACTGCGTAGCGCCTTGCAAAAACTTGGAATTGAAAGACCGATATTAGTTGCTTATTCTTGGAGTAGTGCGATCGCTCTTGCCTATGCACTGCGATATCCTGACGAAGTTGCAGGTATTGTTTTGTTTTCTGCTATTGCCTATAAAGTTGATCAAGCACTTTTACCATTAGCAAGATTTGCTCAGTCGTCATTTTTGGAAACCCTGCTCAAATTTATTCCACCCGTCTTGGTTGGGTATATTCTGTTTACGTACTTAAAGAAAGCATTTTTACCAAAATCTGCAAATGTTGATTATTTAAAAGCAGCACAAGCATTGTGGACAAGACCGATTCCAATTCAAGCTTCCTTAGAAGACAGTAAAAACCTGCAACTAGCCTTAGACGAAATGAAAAAACGCTACAGTGAAATTAACGTCCCAGTTTTAATTGTTGTAGGTGATGCTGATAACTTTGTCTCTGCCAAAGAAAATTCTTACAGATTGCGCGATCGCCTTGCTCACTCCCAACTAATTATTGTATCCAACACAGGTCATGCCATCCCCCAAAGCCGACCACAAGAAGTTATCAAAGCGATTTATATTATTGGTCAACAGATTTAATTTTGTTCAACTACATTTATTTGCGATCGCTTAATAGTACCGCCTCGGAATAAATTCCGAGTCTCATAGCGCAAGTCCTCTGAAGAGGACTCAAAAAAAAGTTTGTTCCAGTCCACTTGAGTGGACTTTCGCTATGAGCCTGGAACTTTAGTTCTAGGCGGGATACAGTTTCAACATGAAAAATTTCAACTTGTGTGTACACCGTAGCCGCTTGCGGGGAGGGGCGGTTTTGGCGTTAGACAAAACCGGGGTGGAGTTCAAAGGGAATATAAGTAATCAAGCGAACCTGATACGATATAGCATCCCAAAATCATTCGTGAACATTAAAGATCCCCGACTTCTTAAACAAGTCGGTGATCTGAACACCCACGACTCATCAAAATTAATGCGATAGACCATTAGTTAACTTAATATTTATTGAACTAAACATAGATGCTCATTTATAGACATCATAAGAACTAAAATATTCAATATGTCTCAAATTATGTTTTGACTGCATATATAAACTTTTACTTATCTTAATAATCCAATATTTATTTAATAAAAATGCTTTCAAAACTAACTACTTTGGCTCGAAAAGCTGTAATCTATTTTCATCAGGTTTAATTATTGTTTAATGATTGCTTCAGTAAGATACACACGGCTGTATTTGCAAGTACAAACTTTTTACAAGGAGTTTCCGTCGCCTTTCTTTGAAAGATAAGGGCTGATGCAAACACCATGCACAGTTTTAAACGGGTTTTTCTTGTGCAAGAAACATCAACTGTTTCCTGTACCAATTTTTCATACATAAAAAATACAATTCACTCAAAGGAGATGTTATGTCAGACTTTTTGAATCAAATCTCTCGTCGCAAGTTTATAGTTACAGCAACTGCTTCTGCGGGTGCTGTATTGCTCAAAGGTTGCTTGGGAAATCCACCAGAACCAGGTGGGGGTAATGCTCAGACCCAGTCAGCAGCACAGCCAGTTGCTAATATTAGTCCTGAATTAGCACCAGAGACAAAAGCAATCAAACTGGGATATATCCCAATTGTAGAATCAGCACCTTTAATTATTGCCAAAGAAAAAGGCTTTTTTGCTAAATATGGCATGACTGACGTTGAACTTTCCAAACAAGCTTCTTGGGGTTCAGCACGCGATAACGTCGAAATTGGATCTGCTGGTGGTGGAATTGATGGTGGTCAATGGCAAATGCCTATGCCACATTTAATTAGTGAAGGTGTAATTACCAAAGGGAATCAAAAGCTTCCCATGTATGTGTTGTGTCAGTTAATTACACATGGGAATGGAATTGCGATCGCATCCAAATGGCAAGGACAAGGAATTGATCTCAAACTAGCCCAAGCCAAAGGAATTGTTACTCAACTCAAATCAAAAGGTTCTCGCTTTAAAGCAGCACACACCTTTCCCCACGTTAACCAAGATTTTTGGATTCGCTATTGGTTAGGTGCTGGTGGTATTGATCCTGACCAAGATATTGATTTATTACCAGTACCATCAGCCCAAACTGTTGCCAACATGAAGACAGGAACAATGGATGCTTTTAGTACTGGTGATCCTTGGCCCTATCGAATTGTCAAAGACAAAATAGGCTACATGGCAGCTTTAACCGCAGATATTTGGAAAAATCATCCAGAAGAATATTTAGCCATCAGAGCTGATTGGGTTGATAAAAATCCCAAAGCAACTAAAGCAATTTTAAAAGGCATTATGGAAGCCCAGCAATGGTGCGACAACTTCGACAACCGCCAAGAAATGACTAAAATATTGGCACAACGACAATATTTTAATGTGCCAGAAGAAGTTCTCTTCGACCCATTTATGGGTAAATATGATATGGGCGAGGGTCGCATAGTAGATGATAAATCAATGGCTGCTTTGTATTGGAAAGATGAAAAAGGTAGTGTATCTTATCCTTATAAAAGCCATGATTTGTGGTTTATCACCGAAAGCGTGCGTTGGGGTTTCTTGCCTAAAGATTATATTGTTAATAATGCCACTAAAGCTAAGGCAATTATTGATAAAGTCAACCGCGAAGATATTTGGAAAGAAGCTGCTAAAGAAGCAGGAATTCCTGCGACTGACATTCCCACAAATACATCTCGTGGCGTAGAAGAATTTTTTGATGGTGTCAAATTTGATCCAGAAAAACCAGAAGAATATTTGAAGAGTCTCAAAGTCAAAAAAGTAAGTGTTTAGTAGAGCGGTCGTACAGTCGTCTCTACATCAATCAACCATCAACAAAAAAATTAGGAGAAAAATCAATGACAACAGCAACTAGACGCCGTCCTAGTTCCAACTTTGATAATAGTTTTATATCCCGTCTGCAAAAGCAATTACCCGATTTGATACCTCCGATTCTTGCGATCGCTATCTTTTTACTTATATGGCAACTGTTCTCTTGGTTTCCAGGTGCAACATTACCAGGGCCAATTAAAGTAATTCAAGACACATGGATATTAATTTTGTACCCCTTTTATGACAAAGGTGGGATAGACAAAGGTTTGTTTTGGCAGATTTGGGCAAGTTTACAACGGGTAGCAATTGGTTACTTTTTCGCTGCTGTGTTTGGTATAGCTTTGGGCATTTTGATTGGTATCAATAAAACTATGTCCAAAGCTTTAGATCCTCTGTTTCAACTATTGCGAACTGTACCACCTCTAGCTTGGGTTCCCATTTCCTTAGCTGCTTTGCGACAAAACGAACCCGCAGCATTATTCGTAATTTTCATCACCGCAATTTGGCCGATTTTAATTAACACTGCCGTGGGAGTCAAAGAAATTCCCCAAGACTACAACAACGTTGCTAAAGTTCTCCAACTTTCCAAAAAAGATTACTTCTTTAATATTCTCATTCCCGCCGCATTACCCTACATTTTCACAGGTTTGAGAATTGCCATTGGTTTAGCTTGGTTAGCAATTATCGCAGCAGAAATCGTCATGTCAGGTATCGTCGGTATCGGCTTTTTCATCTGGGACGCCTATCAAAATAACTACGTGAGTGAAATCATCTTAGCTCTAGTTTATATCGGTGCTGTCGGTCTATTGCTAGATAAACTCATGGGTTGGATTCAATCACTGATTTTGCCAGCAGAACAAAAATAATTAATGGTCATTGGTCATTGGTTATTGGTCATTAGTAAGAAAATATGACAAAGAACAAATGACAAAGGACAAATAACAAAGGACAAATAACAAATGAGTGTATTCGTTGCTGTTGACCAAATTGATAAAGTTTTTAACCTAACTAATGGTGGACAATATATTGCCCTCAAAGGAATTGACCTCCAAATCAAAAAAGGCGAATTTGTTTCCTTAATTGGTCACTCTGGTTGTGGTAAATCCACCTTATTAAATATGATTGCAGGTCTGGATTTACCAACAGAAGGTTTAGTCACTTTAGAAGGAAAACGCATCACCAAACCAGGCCCAGATAGAATGGTCGTGTTTCAAAACTATTCTCTATTGCCTTGGCGAACAGTCAGAGAAAATATCACCTTAGCAGTTGATGCAGTGATGACGCATTTGCCTGCGGGGGAACGTCGGGCGATTGTAGAAAAACATATTGATATGGTGGGTTTGCGTCCCCATGCGGACAAACCACCCGGAATGTTATCAGGAGGACAAAAACAACGAGTAGCGATCGCTCGTGCTTTAGCCATTCGCCCCAAGTTACTATTATTAGATGAACCCTTTGGTGCGTTGGATGCCCTCACACGGGGTAACTTACAAGAACAATTAATGCAAATCTGCGAAGAAAACGAAGTTACCGCCGTCATGGTGACACACGATGTAGACGAAGCAGTGCTGCTTTCTGACAGAATAGTCATGCTTACCAATGGCCCAGAATCAAAAATTGGTAACATTCTACAAGTAGACATCCCCAGACCCCGTAAACGCATGGAAGTAGTTGAACATCCCAGCTACTACAGTTTGCGAAGTGAAATGATTTACTTCCTCAACCAACAAAAACGCATCAAAAAAATTCGGGCGCGCAAAACCACAATTGTCTCCAAGCACGGTTTAGAAAAAGTCAATCTCGAAATCGGTTTTGTACCTTTAACAGCTTGCGCTCCTCTAGCAGTAGCCAAAGAAAAAGGCTTTTTTACTAAACACGGTTTAGATGATGTAAACTTAGTCCGCGAAACCAGTTGGCGTGGTATCGTCGATGGTATCAATGGCGGATATTTAGATGCAGCCCAAATGCCCTCTGGGATGCCGATGTGGTTAACCCTGGGAGGAAATGACAATCAACCCCTCCCAGTGGTTACTTCCCTCACCATGACACGCAATGGAAACGCCATCACCTTAGCAAAACGCTTTTATGACCAAGGTATACAAACCGTTGCCGAATTTAAAGAATTTTTGAAGAGTACCCGTACCCAACGGCACATCATGGGAGTGGTACATCCTTCCTCCATGCATAGTATGTTGTTGCGTTACTGGCTAGCAGCTGGAGGTGTTGACCCCGACGCAGATGTTGATATTAAGACTATTCCCCCAGCCCAAATGGTAGCAGATTTGCAAGCCGGAAGTATTGACGGTTATTGTGTAGGCGAACCCTGGAACTACCGCGCAGCTTCTGAAGGTAGCGGCTTTACCATCGCCACCGACTTAGAAGTTTGGTTAGGACACCCAGGTAAAGTTTTGGGTGTACGGGAAGATTGGGCGACTGCATATCCTAACACCAATATTGCCCTCACAAAAGCTTTACTAGAAGCTTGCTACTACTGTTCGCGTCCAGAAAACGCCGAAGAAATTCGCCAAATCTTGGCGCGACGGGAATATGTCAGTACCGATATGGAGTACATTCAAATCGAAGATCCCAATAACGCCACCTGTGACTTAGACCATCCCCTGCGGGAATATGCTCATCACCAATTTTACGGAGAGTCTGCCATTAATCGCCCCAGTCGGACAGAACAAATATGGATTATGACGCAATTAGCGCGTTGGGGTGAAGTACCTTTCCCTCGAAATTGGGTAGAAATTGTGGAACGTATATGTCGAGTTGGCGTATTTAGTACAGCCGCCCGTGAATTGGGTATGGACATAAATTACACCCGTCAGCCAATTAAGCTATTCGATGGCACCAACTTTAACGCCGATGACCCCATCGCCTATCTTAACAATCTCAAAATTAAACGCGATTTCTCAATAGCCGAAGTTATTCTCGACACTCCAGTCAGGAGAGTAGCCTGATTTTGGGACTAGAGAAGGGGGACAATAGATCTCTTGCAAAAGTCGAATGAACCCCCCTCAATCCCCCCGTTCACGGGGGGAAAATTTAGTTCCCTCCCCGTAAACGGGGAGGGTTAGGGTGGGGTAAAAATATTTTTGCAAGAGGTCTAATAACAAAGAGGCTATAGCGACAACTTTTGGGAAGTCGGGGATCTGAACACCCGCGACTCATCGGGAGCATTCCAAATGTTCAAAAAACCCGCCTGCTCATAGCTAAAGTCTGCTTAAGCAGACTATTTGATTTTATGAAGTCGTCTTCAGACGACTTGTGCTATGAGCAAAGGATTTAAACCCTTTGCTTTGCGGAATATTGAAAAAATTGGGATGCTCCGGACTCATCAAAACAGCAACATTCTCACTTGAAACAGCAAACTTCTCACTTAAAACCACAAACTTCCCACTTGAAACCACAAACTTCCCACTTGAAACCACAAACTTCCCACTTGAAACCACAACATTCTCACTTGAAACCACAACATTCTCACTTGAAACCACAACATTCTCACTTGAAACAGCAAAATTCTCACTTAAAACCACAAACTTCCCACTTGAAACAGCAAAATTCTCACTTAAAACCACAAACTTCCCACTTGAAACCACAACATTCTCACTTAGAACCCCATTGTTGAGCCTCAGAACTTCAATTATCAGTCTTTTTCTGAAAAAAACAACTATAAAATCACCATGCATAACCGCAATTTTACAGTTACCGACACCACTACAAATACACTGGGAAGACCCCTAGCAACCGCAACTTCTAATCGTAAACCTTACTTAGAAATTAAAGACGTTAGCAAAGTTTATCCCACAAAAAATGGGCCTTTTACCGTATTAGATGGAGTAAATCTCAATGTTGGTGAAGGAGAATTTATTTGCGTTATCGGTCACTCTGGCTGTGGTAAATCTACTCTCCTCAATATGGTGTCGGGTTTTAATAATCCTACCAACGGACAAGTTTTGCTAGAAGGAAAACCCATCACCAAACCCGGTCCAGATAGAATGGTGGTGTTTCAAAATTATGCCTTATTACCTTGGCGGACTGCTTTTGAAAATATTTATCTCGCAGTGAATGCGGTTTATCCTAACAAACCAGAAGCAGAAAAATCAGCAATTGTTAGGGAACACTTAACAATGGTGGGACTGGGTGACGCTATGGAAAAGAAACCCCCGCAAATGTCCGGTGGTATGAGACAACGGGTTTCGATCGCCCGTGCTTTAGCAATTCGTCCTAAAGTCTTGATTTTAGATGAACCTTTTGGGGCGTTGGATGCGATTACTAAAGAAGAATTACAGGAAGAATTGCTCAAAATTTGGAACGAAAACCGTTGCACAGTATTGATGATTACCCATGACATCGATGAAGCTCTATTTTTAGCAGATAAATTGGTAATGATGACCAATGGCCCCCGCGCTAAAATCGGCGAAGTCATGGAAATTCCTTTTTCTCGTCCTCGTGAAAGATCCCGAATTATGGAAGATCCGCAGTATTACAAATTGCGTAACTATGCTCTAGATTTCCTGTTTAACCGCTATGCCCATGATGACGTAGGATAGCCATAGGTCCCCGACTTCGCAAAAGTTGTCGGGGATCTGAACCCTGCAACTTATCAAAATTAATTGGAAACTAATTGAATATGGTGAATGTCTTTGTAGTTCGTGAAGGCTGAAAAAGTGTTTATCATTAACTGAACTCATAGATTTCATAGATAATTCATTATACCTATACTCTTTTAATCCAAATTCGTGACGATATATAGACTATTACAAAAAAGGGGAATAGGGAATAGGGAACAGGGAATAGGGAACTCTTAACAGAGAAAGAAAAAACTTCAGTTGTGGGTTTAAAGCCCACTTGGAAAAAAGATGCATTTCGAGACGTGCAGCGCAAGAAATACGGCGTCCTTGTTTCAATCCCACGGCTTTAAGCCGTGGGAAAACTGTTTCCCGTTCCCTGTTCCCTGTTCCCTCTGAATTATTAAAGCTATTTAATATATATTTAAGAATTATTGCCTAGCTATTAACTTTTTAGGCACTAAAAGTTGTATGCTATTTTTATCGAATTAAATAAGTAGGTTTTACGCATAACTGCGGTTTTTGGGAACGTCAGCAAATTTACAAAACACACTAAATTGCGGGAGTCCGTTTTTTTATCTAGACTCAACGCAAATATTCGTTTGCTTTCAAGCAAGCCATACTAAAACAAGAAATATAATTTATTTCTTGTTAAATTTTGCTGGCAATCAATACAATGTCTGGCTTTTCACCTTTGGGAGATTCGAGCGATCCATGAAATTGTGCAACCAAATATTTCAATAAAATGTTTTGACCAAAACCATATATACCAAAGCAGTATTTACAAGATTATTGAAGAAAATTTTATAGATATAAATGTCTTCATTTATCTTGCATAAAGCTTAGTTTTTGTCAAAACTTGTCCAAATTAGTCCAAAATAATCACTGCTAATTACCTCAACAAACAGGTACTTTATCTCAATTGCACAGATGAATCTGCTGTTGATTCATTTGTGTCTAATCCTAATTTGATTTTTGTTGGCGTAGCCTGCGCTCTGTGCTTAAACAACTCAGAGGATGTTTGAAAAGTCCTCTTGTCGGTAGCAAAACTATTGGTTTTCCCTGTTCCCTATTCCGTGTTCCCTCTCTTTACCAGTGATTTAGAAATCAAATAGGATTCCTATTAAACGCTTAATCAAGGCTGGAAGTTTGTGACTTTACAGTTATATTGTGATTAAAATCCCCATCCATGCAACTGACTAATACTATCCATTTCCGAAATTTACGTGGCGATCTTTTTGGTGGTCTAACTGCTGCAATTGTTTCTTTACCATTGGCGTTAGCCTTCGGCGTCGCCTCTGGTGCTGGGCCTGTGGCTGGTCTTTACGGCGCTGTTTGTGTCGGGTTTTTTGCGGCCCTATTTGGAGGTACACCAACTCTTATTTCTGAGCCGACGGGACCGATGACCGTAATTATGACTGGGATTGTCAGTTCTATGACTGCAAGTAACCCAGAAAATGGCTTGGCGATGGCATTTACTGTGGTGATGCTAGCAGGAGTATTTCAAATTTTATTTGGCGTATTCAGGCTAGGGAAATATGTCACCTTGATGCCCTACAGCGTGATTTCAGGCTTTATGTCCGGAATTGGAGTCATTTTGATTATTTTGCAAATTGCTCCTTTTGTCGGACAGCCTAACCCTAAAGGCGGGGTATTGGGGATGGTGCAAAATTTGCCCCAACTCCTATCAAATATTAATCCCATCGAAACTATTTTGGGAGTGCTGACACTGGCAATTATTTTCTTAATGCCATCGAAATTAAAGCGCTATGCTCCTCCACAATTAGTAGCATTAATTATCGGTACTGTAGTTTCCTTGGTTTTCTTTGGTAATGCAGAGATCAGACGCATTGGTGAAATTCCCATGGGTCTGCCAGAATTACAATTTCCCGCATTTACTGCTTCCCAAATAACCGTCATGATTATTGATGGAGCAATGTTGGGAATGCTGGGATGTATTGATACTTTGTTGACTGCGGTAATTGCAGACAGTTTGACTCGCACTGAACACAAATCTGACAAAGAATTGATTGGTCAGGGTATTGGTAACTTGGTTTCTGGTATATGTGGTGGGCTACCTGGTGCAGGTGCCACAATGGGAACTGTGGTTAATATTCAAACAGGAGCAAGAACAGCTTTATCTGGTTTAACTAGGGCAATTATTTTGCTAGTTGTAGTCTTATGGGCTGCGAATCTGACCGAAACTATTCCCATGGCGGTGTTAGCAGGTATTGCACTCAAAGTGGGTATTGACATTCTCGATTGGAGTTTCCTCAAACGCGCTCATCAAGTATCCCTGAAAGGAACCATCATTATGTATGGAGTGATGTTCCTAACAGTTTTTGTGGATTTGATTGTCGCTGTTGGCGTTGGGGTGTTTATTGCTAATATCTTGACCATTGAGCGTCTTTCTAATTTGCAATCCCAGGAAGTTAAGACTATTACTGATGCAGATGATGCTATTGTTTTAGACCAACAAGAAAAGCAATTGTTAGATCAAGCCAATGGACGTGTACTGCTGTTCTACTTAAGTGGACCAATGGTTTTTGGAGTTTCCAAAGCGATCGCTCGTGAACATAATGCCATCAAAGACTGTGATGTGATAATCATGGACTTGAGTGACGTACCTTTGTTGGGTGTCACAGCTTCACTAGCAATTGAAAATGCCATCAAAGAAGCAGTTGAGAAAGGTCGCCATGTATTTATCGTCGGTGCAACTGGCAAAATTAAGCGACGCTTAGAAAACTTAGGCATTATACAACTGTTGCCTCCACACCACCTATTGATGGATCGTAAAGAAGCACTGCAACAAGCACTTGTTTTAGTTGATGGTTACGCAGCCCAGACGAGTACTTCTACAAGTACCAGATATCCAACCGATTTTGGTGACACTGCTGTAGTTCAGTAGTATTTAAGTAAAAAGTAAAAAGTAAAAAGTAAAAAGAGATTGTTTCTTTTGCCCTTCGGGTTCACCACTTGCTTCAAGCCGGGAAACCCGTCCAACGCAGTGGTTCACCTTTTAACTTTTTACTTTTACTTTGTTTAGTGAGTCGCTACAGAGACGTAAAACATGATTTTTTCCAACTTAATAGTTAATTCAGTTACTTGGGTATCTTCCTTGAGTTCTGGCTTGCGGTTTCCTGTGTTAGCAACCGCCACCGAATCAGAATATGCTCCTATTGTCCTCACCGGAGTATTACTGAGTTTAGTCGTGATTTATCTTGCCAGTAAACTCGGTGGTGAGTTATCAAAGATGATGGACTTTCCCCAGTATTAGGGGAATTGGTTGGTGGAGTTGTAGTCGGTGCTTCTGCTTTGCATCTGCTGGTATTTCCCGAAAGTGGTGCGATCGCTTCCGACTCGCTGATCATGAAAGTACTGCAATCCATTGATAATCTAAGTCCAGAGGCGGTAACGTCTGTTTTTCAAAGTCAAAGTGAGGCGATTTCGATTCTGGCTGAGTACCCGGAATTAACCGCTTGGCGATTGGTGTCGGGATGATTCCACGAGGTGAAGTAGGTTTGGTATTCCTTGGTATAGGTGCAGCTAGTGGTGCGATCAATAAACCTCTGCAAGCAGCGATTATCATCATGGTAATTCTCACAACTTTTTTAGCACCACCTTTCTTACGGTTAGCGTTTAAACAGTCAGCAGAAACGAAAGAGTTAGTAGAACCAGCCGATTTGATTGGGTGATTTTGACTTCTGCGTCATAAACGAACCGAACCACATAGGACGCAAAGAGTCGCATCAACTACAAAGATCCCTGACTTTTCTAAAAAGTCGGGGATCTTTATTTTTCAAAAAAATCGGAACATGACTATCAAAAAGACATTTCACCAAGAATCTGTTTTACGTGTAACTAGCAGTGTCAAAGTATCTTTTTGAGTTGACTGTTAATTGTAGTGGGGGCAGATGAAATGGCAACATGAGAGAGATGCCAATATAACTTATTGTATGAACAGTCTAGAACAAGCCCAGATAGAATACGAAGCTTTGATTCAAAAATTTCAAAGTGCGATTATTGCCACAGCTAACAAGCAAGGAATACCGAATGCAAGCTACACACCATTTGTAATTGATGAGTTCAAGAACATATATATATATATTAGTGGTCTGTCAACTCACACCCAAAACTTAGTTGTGAATCCTCATGCTAGTGTAATGTTGATCGAGGATGAAGATAAAACAGAGCAGATTTTTGCCCGTCATCGCTTAACTTTTGAGTGTACAGCAACTTTGATCGAGCGTGACTCCGATACTTGGTATGAAATTATGAATAGTTTTCACGCCCGTTTTGGTGAAATCATGGAAGTATTGAGCGGTTTACAAGATTTTCGCATGTTCAAGCTGACTCCCAAAGAGGGGCGCTTTGTGATTGGTTTTGGTGCAGCTTACTTTATTAGTGGTAATGACCTCAATCAACTAAAAGGTCGGTCAGTATAAAAAATTAGAATTTGTTACATTGGGGAGCATCCCAAATGTTCAAATAACCGCCTGCTCATAGCTAAAGTATGCTTAAGCAGACTGTTTAATTTATTTGAGTCGTATTAAAGATGAATTGATGACGAGAAACATGCGATTTTTACTGTGGGGAGTCATTGTTAGCTTAAGAATTTTACCATTGCCAGCCCTAGCACAGGCACAAAAACAGGTATCTGATACCCAAGTTGCGGCGATGGTGGAAGCATTACGACTAGCTGCACCCAATACAGGTAAAGCCAATGATGGTTACTATAGCGATTGGCAAGTCAAACCAGAAACCCTTAAAGGTTGGTCAAGAAATTGTTTGAAAAAAGAAGTTACACCCACACAATTTGAAAATAGTCCAGGACTAGCACGTCAAGTTATCTCATGTATTATGCGCCGTGAGTTGAATACTCAGTATGCAGCTAGCAAAAATAATGAAATTGATGCTGTGCGTGGGGCTGCTTGTTGGTGGATGACTGGTAATTATACAGGCTGCAACAGTGGTTTTACTGGTGCTTATGTACAAAAAGTTGTTGGCTATTATCAACAACAGCGCTCTAAATCTTAAAAGAGAACAGGGACTAGTGGCAGAGATGGGGGAGAGGGAAGAAAACTCCCCACACTCCCTACACTATCCATATCTTCATTGTCCCCGTTCCTCGTCCCTCCTTTAAAATTTGCAATTATTTTCAGCACAATATACTGAGTTATAAGTACTAGGACGCTTGCCAAAGAGACTATAACGATTGTCGCGAACTTGTTCGTAAATGCGATCGCCTGTCCATTTTATCCCAGGTAAAGCTCGATACGCATCCACAAACACACCACCAAACGGTAGTATACGGCCAATTTCTTCCGCCGCCGCACTACCTTGCCAACGTTGTTCCGGCGCATTAGCATTAATCAAAATCACACCCAACTCACAATCTTGAGGTGTAATTCCCCATTCTTGCAGTGTTTGCTGATCTTGCATGGGAATGTAGCGAAATAACTTACCTTTGTCTAGATTTTCTAGCAGTTGCACCAAAGTAACGCAAAGATTGCAATTTCCGTCGTAGATTACGTAGTAGTTCATAGTTATTAGACCTCTTGCACGAATCAAAACTTGCCCTCATCCCCCAAGCCCCTTCTCCCAATTTTGACCAGAAGGGGAGCCAATTTAAAAGTCCCTCTCCCAAGCTTGGGCTACGGTGTACACACAAGTCTGAAGTTACTCAAGAATCTGGGTTTTACTTCACCCTAACCACTGCTTGAATTCAATAAACGACCACCCAAATTCAATAAACAACTACCCAAATTCAATAAACAACTACCCAAATTCAATAAACAACTACCCAAATTCAATAAACGACCACCCAAATTCAATAAACAACTACCC
>NZ_JCACKS010000061.1:0-12425 GCF_059505505.1 Pelatocladus sp.
TTCGGCGAACCCAAAAATCATTTCGGCGAACCCAAAAATCATTTCGGCGAACCCAGAAATCATTTCGGTGAACCCAGAAATCATTTCGGCGAACCCAAAAATCATTTCGGTGAACCCAGAAATCATTTCGGCGAACCCAGAAACTAATACCAATTTGATAAAAGAATGCGACAGATGGACTTACAGAACTCTTATGCACCAAAGAGTTTCCTAATCCAAAATCTAAAATCCAAAATCCTGTTAGAAGTTGACTACATCCATACTTCTGCAAGAAGTCTATTCAGGATAGGGTGTAGGAGAATAGGGGAAAGGTAAGTAAAAGTAAAAATAAAAAAAATATTAATTATTTATTTTTACTTTTTGCTTATGTGGCTTTTGAACTACCCTTAAAACGTAGATGGAGGGCGAGATGGGACTAATGGATCGGATTGGGCGGGTAATTCGTGCTAACATCAACAGTCTGATTGGGTCTACGGAAGATCCAGAAAAAATTCTGGAAAAAACCGTTTTGGAAATGCAGGATAATTTGGTACAACTGCGACAGGCGATCGCCGCCGCGATCGCTAGCCAAAAACGTACAGAACGCCAAGCAGCGCAAGCCCAATCCGCAAGTGAAGAATGGTATCGTCGCGCCCAATTAGCATTACAACAAGGTAACGAAGTTCTAGCACGCGAAGCCCTCACGAAGCGCCGTGCTTACGAAGAAACAGCTACAGGGCTTTATAATCAAGTAGAAGAGCAAAGTAGCGTTGTTGCTCGGCTCAAAAAAGATATGCGATCGCTAGAGCTAAAGATTACCGAACTTAAAACTAAAAAAGATATGTATATTGCTCGCGCTCGTTCTGCTGAAGCTAGCGTGAAACTTCAAGATTTGCTAGAAGGCGTTTCTGGTACAAGCAGCTTGAGTGCTTTTGAGCGCATGGAAGAAAAAGTTCTCCAATTAGAAGCCCAAAAAGAAGCAATTGCTGTTACGGGAACAGATGAATTGGAAAAACGATTTGCAGCCCTTGAATCTGAAGTAGATACCGAACTGTCACAGATGAAAGCAAAATTACCTAGTAGTACGGTAAATACACAATCAACACCACAGCAATTACCCCAAAGTGAGAATTAAGCACGATTGGGCAATTTGTAAGTTAAAAGCATATCTTAAGAATAAGGGTTTATCAAGGATGAAGGATGAAAGGGAAAAGACTAAGGGTGAAGGGTGAAGGGTTAAGAGGGAAGGGGAATGAGAACTGAATTAGTCTGAAAAGATTAAATTTAAATAAGTAGTTTTCATGAACTGCGTACGAATAAAAATATGACTCTGAAGATTTCTACCCTAATCCCCCAATCCCCGTACTCTATGAGAAGCCGCTGACGCGTCTACGCGTAAGCGTCTCCGTAAGGAGAATCCCCGATCCCTATTTTCAAGTCAAACTAATTGCCAAAGTCGCGCGTAAATCTTTCAAAGGAAAAACAAAATTATGGGATTATTTGATCGTATTAGGCGAGTAGTCGGCGCCAACCTCAATGATTTAGTCAGTAAAGCCGAAGATCCTGAAAAAATGCTGGAACAAGCAATCCTGGAAATGCAGGAAGACTTAGTTCAGCTGCGCCAGGGAGTAGCTCAAGCGATCGCGGCTCAAAAACGCACTGAGAAACAGTACAATGAAGCTCAAAATGAAATCAATAAGTGGCAACGCAATGCCCAACTTGCACTGCAAAAAGGTGACGAAAATCTAGCACGCCAAGCTCTAGAGCGCAAAAAGACTTTTACCGACTCAGGAACTGCTCTCAAAGCCAGCTTAGAGCAGCAAACAGCTCAAGTTGACAATCTCAAGCGTAACCTTATCCAGCTCGAAAGCAAAATTTCCGAAGCTAAGACTAAAAAAGAAATGCTTAAAGCTCGGATCACTGCTGCTAAAGCTCAAGAGCAACTCGAAGGTATGGTGCGAGGTATGAATACTTCCTCCGCTATGGCAGCTTTTGAGCGCATGGAAGAAAAAGTCTTGATGCAAGAAGCCCGCGCCCAATCAGCAGCAGAGTTAGCTGGTACAGACTTAGAACATCAATTTGCAGCTTTGGAATCTAGTAGCGACGTAGACGATGAATTGGCAGCTCTCAAAGCTTCCCTGGCTCCTGCTCCTACTCCTCCTGCACTCCCAGCCCAAGGATCTACCACTAACACTGAGCAATCAAACACTTCTAAATCTAACAATGAAGTGGTTGATGCTGAGTTAGAATCGTTACGCAAGCAATTAGACCAGATGTAACACTTTGATCATACTTTTGAAATTGGTCCCACACCTTTTTATAGATGTGGGATTTTGCGTCAGGTGCTTTGTGGGGAGCGGGGAAAATGATTCAAAATTCTGAGCTATATGGTTTTAATACATATCTTATAGTTTTTGTCAATGTGTGTTTGTTAATAAATATAAATAGTTTATAGTGAGAATAATTATTAAATATTGGCTATGGATGATTGACTAGTTTGGGATAGAGTAATTTTGTGTGTCAACTGATAACGATACCACCATTAGGAGACGGGAATGAGTAAGGGTGTCAAAATCATAACTGATGCTGAGTTTGAAACCGAAGTTTTGCAAGCCGAGGAGCCAGTATTAGTTTACTTTTGGGCTTCTTGGTGTGGTCCTTGTCAATTGATGGCGCCACTAGTGAACCTTGCTGCTAATACCTATAGCGATCGCTTAAAAGTAGTGAAAATGGAAATTGACCCTAATCCAATTACTGTTAAGCAATACCAGGTAGAAGGAGTACCTGCTCTCAGGCTGTTCCAAGGTGATAATATCTTGGCATCTGCTGAAGGAGTTATCGGTAAAGAGAAATTAATTAGTTTCTTAGATACTCACCTAAACTAGTCATTGGTCATTGGTCATTGGTCATTGGTCATTAGTATTTTAGACAAATGACAAAGGACAAATACTCAAATGCAATTTGCAAAACGTTTACAGCCGTTACAATTTAATGTATTTGCCGATATGGATAAAGCCAAGGCGAAAGCTTTGGCTACCGGACGGCAATTAATAGATTTATCTATGGGATCTGCGGATCTGCCAGCTGCATCCCATGTAGTAGATGCGATCGCTCAATCTTTGTATAATCAAAGTACCCACGGCTATTTGTTATTTCACGCTACTCAAGGCTTTCGTCAAGCTGCGGCGCAATGGTACGAGCAAAAATTTGGCATTGCTGTAAATCCAGAAACAGAAGTACTACCACTGATTGGTTCTCAGGAAGGGACAGCCCATTTACCCTTAGCAATCCTCAATCCAGGAGATTTTGCTCTGTTACTTGATCCGGGTTATCCTTCCCATGCTGGGGGAGTTTACTTAGCTAGTGGTCAAGTATACCCCATGCCATTACGTCCAGAAAATGATTTTTTACCAGTATTTGCTGATATTCCCACACCTGTATTAGCACAAGCACGGATGATGGTGTTGAGCTATCCACATAATCCTACCAGTGCGATCGCACCATTATCTTTCTTTCAAGAAGCAGTCGCCTTTTGTCAGCAGCACAATCTTGTTCTAGTTCACGATTTTCCCTATGTTGATTTAGTCTTCGAGGAAAATGGAAATCAGGGATTGGGAATCGGGGAAGGTTGGGTTCCCTCAATCCTGCAAGCAGATCCCCAAAAAACCGTCTCCATAGAATTTTTCACACTTTCCAAGTCTTATAACATGGGCGGTTTTCGGATTGGCTACGCCATTGGTAATGCTGAATTGATTCGTGCTTTGCGTCAAGTAAAAGCAGCAGTTGATTTTAATCAGTATCGTGGTATTTTAAACGGTGCGATCGCGGCTTTGGTTGGACCACAAGATCTAGTCAAAGCTTCTGTTGAGAGATTTCGTCAGCGTCGGGATGTCTTTGTTAATGCTTTACATCGCATTGGTTGGCAAGTTTCTATACCCAAAGCCACAATGTATGTTTGGGCAAAATTACCGGAATCGTGGAGTCAAAATTCTGTAGAATTTTGTACCCAGCTACTAGAGAAAACTGGAGTGGCTGCTTCTCCTGGTACTGGTTTTGGCAAGTTTGGGGAAGGCTATGTTCGTTTTGCTTTGGTACACGAGCCAGCTATATTAGAAACTGCTGTCAGCAGAATTGCTGAGTTTTTGTAACTAAATCAAGAATAAATCAAACTATATTAAGTTCGTAGTAAGGACTTTAGTCCTTTTTTGAGGACTAAAGTCCTCACTACAAACCATCTTCCTTGTCCCCAATCCCCAATCCTCTAAAAAGGTAAAAACTGAAATAACACTGAAGTCACACTTCCAAAAAAGTCCATAAAACTGGGTTTACCACGATCTAGTTGTGCTGTTTGGGGTGTTTGTAGTTGTTTAATAAAAACTTGTGCTGTTTGTATTCCATCACGGTCATTTTGATTTGTAAATAATTTTTCTGCTGCTTGGGCGTCTTGGAAAGCACCTTGTTTATCGAATAATTGGTAACGAGCAGTAGCACGAGCTAAATAAGCACCACCATAGTCTGGTTTGAGTGCGATCGCTTGATTAAAATATTCCAAAGCCCGTTGTTGATTACCTTTTTGCGCTTCGGTAACACCCCAAGCATAGAACTCTTCTGGTTTGGCAATTTGCAATGGGATACCATAAGCACCTTGCAAGTTGGCGCCGTTGAGATTCACTCCTGTCAAATCTGCATTGATGAGATAAGTATTTCTCAAGTCTGTACCCATGAGAATTGTCCCAGTTAACTTAGCACCACTGAGATTCACGCCAAATAAGCTAGCACCACTCAAGTCTGCACCAGCTAAGTCCGCACCACTGAGGTTAGCACGGCTAAGATTAGCACCACTGAGGTTAGCTCCTTTGAGATTTGCATTGCTCAAGTCAGCCATTACCAACCCTGCGCCGCTAAGGTCACAATTTTCACACTGTTTACTGGCTAATAACTGTCTGATGTGTTCTGAATTTGCAGCTAAGACAATTTGATTAAAACTAATTGTAGCTATAAATGTGGCTATGGCTAGGATTTGGCTTTTCATTGCTTATACTGAATACTCAACCTTACCGTAGACACATTTATACTCTAACTAATATTTTTCAGCCAACCCCACCTTTGGAATTAAAAATTAAAAATGTAAAATTAAAAATTGGTTCGATATTCATGTAGAGACGTAGCATTGCTACGTCTCTACAATGTGTAATGCGATTGGAATCACCTAATTAGTTCCCCGATGGATCAGCAGCATGAACTAAATCTGGTTGTTCTTCGCTGGCTGGAATTTGAATTACCTGTTCAATTGTTGGTCTTATTTGTTCTGTAAACTCACGCAGTTCTACAGTTTTACCTGTTTGCGCCGATGCGATAATGGCACGAATAATACGAACATCTGCTAAACCTTCGTCTCCTGATGGTTCTGGATTCTTACCATTGAGTATGCAGTCTGAAAAGTAAACAATTTCGGCAGCAAACTGATCACCAGCAGGATAAGATTGCTCTTGAGTTTGGTTATCAATAGTAATTTGTTGCTTCAGTTCTCCTTGATAGGAATATGCAGAATCCATTCGTAGATCGCCTTTTGTTCCTAATATCTGCAAAGTAGAAACTGGTGCAACACCAAAACTAGAAGTAAAAGTTGCCAATTTATCATCAGGAAAACGTAGGATAGCACTTGTCATTTCATCAATTTCTTCAAAGCGCTGCTCACTATTATTTCCACAAAATGCAACTACTTCTATGGGTTCATCTTGAAAAAGATAACGAGCGGCATTTATGCAATAAATTCCCATATCATAAACTGTACCGCCACCATTGGAAATTGGCTCTAAGCGCACATTACCTTCGGCTACTTGCTGAGAAAAGACAGAGTTAAAAATGCGGGGACTACCGATTTTTCCTGAATTAACTATTTCTACTGCTTGCATATTGGCTTGATCAAAGTGCAAGCGATAGGCAATCATCAATTTGACATTATTATTACGGCAAGCACTAATCATTTCCTCACATTCTTGTTCTGTGACTGCCATAGGCTTTTCACAAAGTACATGTACTCTTGCATTGGCAGCTTTGACAGTATATTCACAATGTAAATGATTCGGTAGAGCAATGTAAACTGCATCCGCAGCCCCACTTCTCAAAAATGCTTCGTATTCTTCATATGTAAAAGCAGGAACATCATACTCTTCACTCAGTTCGTGACGCTTAATTAGGTCATCAGAAAATAATGCTACTAATTGAGAGTTTTCTGCATTTTCAAAAGCAGGTAAAACTGTTTCTTGAGCAATCCAACCCAGTCCAATCACAGCATAGCGTACTTTACTGTTTTTCTTATTTGAAATAGATGCCATAATTTTTGTCTCCATTTTATTGGTTTATAGTCTGTTCTTATGTTTGTATTTGAGTTTTTATAATTCGTCAATAGTCTAATAGGCTTGGTGTTAAGGATTTTTAGAAAATTGGTGTGTAGAGACACGAAAGAAATTACCCTGGGGGATCTTGCTACGCGTCTCTACAAAAAATTGTGGGTTTAACACCAACCTTATTGGTCAATAGTCATCTAAATTCAAAGCACAGATGAATTATCTAAATGAGTTTTATTTATTTTTTAATACAATCTGAAATAAAATCTGAAAATTATTTTTTTACTCCTTAAACAATTGAAGAGAACAGCTTCAGATAAATACTCCAAATCCATCTTAGTTTCCCTCACTTTTACCAAAAGAGAGAAGACATATGTAACCGAAACAATATCTCAAGCCGTCCCTATATTTAGTTAATCTTTATTTCCAATAGCTAATGATGAATTGATATAGCGCTTCTCGGTTGTGTGCAATACGCTGCGCCCAGACGTTACATGTAACGTCTCTACATTGTTCATGGCGGTGTATTTGATTCAAATGAGAACCGCTATATTCATCGTTGGCACTAAAATCAACTACCACCAAACTCTATTACCATTTTCATCAACTCTTGCTTCTCGAATGACATCAGAAATTTCTTCAGCATCCTTAACGTGGTGGAGTGCTTTTTGCTCTCCATCTGGTTCTTCCACTACAAAATAGGTAGGAACAGTGATTTGGTCTCCTGTAATGTCAGGAGAATCTACAGCTATCTGTTGGCTTTTTTCTTCGATTGTTTCAGGCTCATCAGTAATGCGATCGCCAGGATTTGCTGTTAAATTTTTTTCCTTTACATCTTGTTCTTCTTTGGAATGCCAATCTTTACTCACTGGTTGATTAATTTGATTTTTTTGTTGGTCTTTCATAGTAAAATCTCTTTCGTTTTTAAATCGATTCGTTACTACGACCACTTTAGTCAATCAAAACCTGGATTTGCTCCTTCGTCAGGAGTAATCTCGGTTTATGTATATTGATATAAATTTCAGAGACGGTAGTTAAGAGTAAATGATTAGTTATCCGTTATTGCTTGATTTTTCTCAACAAATATAAACTACTCATTTCTATATAAACGGGTTTAGTCATGATAGTTTACTGCTGCAAGCATGAGATAATTCCAAAAATCAATCTCTACTGACTAGCAACTAGCAATTCAATTCTCAAAACAAAATAAAACAAATAAATAATAAAGATTGTTTATCCTCATTCCAAAGATAGAAAATTATGTAATAAAATCTAAATCGTTAGATATAAACTTAAACTAAAATCTTGTATATATTCCAAATATATAAAAATGCCCGACTTTGAGCAGTTTCTACCACCGCTAACGGATGACAAATTGTCTCAGCAGAGGCAAGCATCTAAACTATCTACAACTGTGATGATAGCAAATCAAGAGCAGGCGATGCTGCTTCAGCTTGTCGATGGTCGCATCCAGGCTTGTAATCCTTTATCTGAGAAGATTTTAGGACTAAAAGCAGAGCAACTAATCGGGCGTAGTTGGCTGGATGAATCCTGGCGAACCATTAGTGAAGATGGTTCTCCTTTTACTCAAGACAATCATCCATTTATGGTCGCCCTGACAACAGGTCAACCCTGTTTGAATGTGGTCATGGGATTATATCAGCCTTATGGTGAACTTGTCTGGCTACTGGTGAACTCACAACCTTTGTTTTTACCAGGAGCAACTATACCTTATAGTATTGTTACAACTTTTACTGAGATTATCACAACATCAAATCTAGCATCGGTTTTAGATCACAATGAAGTTGCTTTGGCAACAGCGCTGAAGGAAAATCCTAATTTAATTCAAAGAATTGCTAGTAGTAGCTTAGGTACGTTGTATATTTATGACCTTGTTGACGAGCGTGTCATTTACATTAACAATCACGTTACTCAAATTCTGGGTTATACTCAACAAGAAATTCAAACAACAGGGCTGCGATCGCTTTTGCAGCGCATGTACCCTGAAGACTTTACTCGACTTCCCACTCATTATGATCGCCTTAACTGTGTTACTGATGGTGAAGTAGTTAGTTTTGAATTTCAATATCGACATGCAAATGATCAATGGCGTTGGTTACGTTGCTATGACACAGTATTGCGGAGAACAACTCAAGGTTTAGCACAACGAATTCTGGGTTTCTGTGAAGATATTACTGAGCAACGGCTGAAAGAAACCGCCTTACGTCAGAGTCATGAACGGTTTGAATTAGCAGCAGCAGCAGTGAACTGCCTAATTTATGATTGGGATAGCACAAGTAATACTGTACAAAGAACTCAAGGTTTGACTGAGCTTTTAGGTTACACACTAGAAGAAACTGAACCAACATCAGCATGGTGGCGATCGCACATCCATCCTGATGATATCCAACAAGTCGATCAAGACTTTGCAGGAGGTCTAGCTAAAGGAGACCGTTTTTATACTCAATATCGAGTCCGTCACAAAGATGGTCACTATCTGTGGGTCGAAGATCGAGGATTAGCAGTACGAGATCACAAACATGATATTATCAGAATAGTTGGTGCCACCACTAACATTAGCGATGCCTTACGGCAAGTCGCTGCGCGTCTACGCAAACAAACAGAAGCAGACTTACGCGAAAGTGAAGAACGCATCCGCCTAGCCACCGCCGCAGCAGAGTTAGGGATGTGGTTTTGGGATCTCACCACCAATGATTTAGTGTGGACAGCAAAATGCAAGCAACTATTTGGACTTGCAGCCAACACAGAAATGAGCTACGAGATATTTTTAGATTCTCTGCATCCAGATGATCGCCAGTTTACTCATCAAGCAGTCATGCAAACTCTGGAAGCCAAGGTTGACTATGATGTAGAGTACCGCGTTATTTGGCCTAACGGTAGTATACATTGGATTGCAGCCAAAGGTCGGTGCTTGTACGATTATACAGGCAAAGCAGTACAGATGATGGGAACTACCCAAAATATTACCGAGCGTAAGCACACAGAGGAAGCATTACGTCAAAGTGAAGAACGCTACAGAATGCTGAGTGAAGCGATACCCGAAATGATCTGGACATCAAATGCAGCAGGCGTCACTGATTATACAAATCAACGATGGTGCGATTATTCGGGACTCACTCTCGAAGAAACTGTTGGAACTGGTTGGCAGAAACTACTGCATCCAGATGATTTGGAATCTACTATCCAACGCTGGCAAGAATCTTTACAAACCGGAATTCCCTTTGAAAACGAACAGCGTTACAAAAGAGCAAGTGACGGTACATATCGTTGGCATTTAGTTAGAGCTTATCCCCTTAGAGACAATCAAGGAAACATTATTAAATGGTTCGGCACTTGTACTGATATTGACGATCAAAAACAAATACAACAACAACGCGCTCGCCTGTTAGAGTTAGAACAAGCCGCTCGCGCAGAAGCAGAAACTGCCAACCGCATTAAAGATCAGTTTTTAGCTATTCTTTCCCACGAATTGCGATCGCCTCTCAACCCCATCTTAGGTTGGACAAAATTACTCAGAAGCCGCAAGCTAGATCCAACAGCCACAGATCGCGCCTTAGATACTATCGAACGAAATGCCAAGTTACAGATTCAACTAATTGATGACTTATTGGACGTTTCCCGTATTCTCCGAGGTAAACTGAGCCTAAATTTAGCCACCGTCGATTTGACAACAGTAATTAATGCTGCATTAGAAACCGTACAATCAGCTGCACAAACTAAAAAAATTCAACTTGAGTATATATCTCCCCCCACTTCCCCTATCTGTGTTCAGGGTGACTCAAATCGTTTACAGCAAGTCGTCAGCAATTTACTTTCCAACGCCGTCAAATTCACACCTAGTGGTGGTAGGGTGGAGGTGCGATTGTCTCAGGTACTGGGGACTGGAGATTGGGGATCAGGGAACGGGGATCAGGAATCTGGGATCAGGAATCGGGGATCAGGAATCGGGATGGTTAATAAAATTCAACTATCAACCCCAATGCCCAATGCCCAATGCCCAATCGTGAACTATGCCCAAATAGCAGTTACAGACACAGGTACAGGTATTTCTTCGGAGTTTCTACCCTACGTATTTGAATACTTTCGTCAGGCAGATAGCAGTACAACCAGAAAATTTGGTGGCTTGGGATTAGGATTGGCAATAGTGCGCCACTTAGTCGAATTGCATAGCGGTGTAGTTACAGCAGATAGTCCAGGAGAAGAGCAAGGAGCTACATTTACTCTAAAGTTGCCCCTCATAGAACAACAAGCAGGTGTTGAGGAAACAGACACAGAAAAAGAAGTAGATAAATTTAGCTCTTCGTATCTAGCTGGACTGCGGATACTAGTAGTTGATGATGATACCGACACACGGAATTTTCTGGAATTTTTATTAAAAGAGTATGGAGCGATAGTAACTGTTGCCAGATCGGCAAACCAAGCTCTCACAACTTTAGCACAGTTGCAGCATGACTTATTAATCAGTGATATCGGGATGCCTGAAGTCGATGGCTACGGTTTGATTGAGCAAATCAGAGCCATACCTCCAGAACAGGGTGGAAACATTCTAGCGATCGCCTTAACTGCCTATGCTGGAGATAGCGATCGCTCACGGCTATTAGCAGCAGGTTTCCAAGCCCATATTGCCAAACCAGTCGATATAGATCAATTACTCCTAGCGATCGCAGATTTGTGTAGCCCTTTGGGGTAGGGGATTGGCAGGGTGGTTTCATACAAGCAGAAAAAAATTAAAATCTTCTTTTAAAGCCTCTCCTCTTAATAAGATACAGCTGGCGAATGGTGGGTCTGACCCCTCGTTCACCCACAAATTGGTTTGTAGAGACGTAGCAATGCTACGTCTCTACATCTGTTGGGATAACGAAAAATCGTTCAATGAGGGGTGATACCCCTGATTCGCCAGCTGTATCTTAATAAGGGGAGAGGTTTGGAGAGGGGTAAAAATCTATGCTTCAAAACGAGAAATACAGACTTCCATATTTTTCTTTTTTCGTATGAAACCATCCTGCTTTGGGGTAGGGGATCGGGGATCGAGGTGTAGGCAATACGGTTCGGATAAGACAAATTGATTAATATTTAAACCCTGTAGAGACCTGATATATCGCGTCTAGTACAACCCCAAAATTATCTTTTATTGACTTTTATCTTCAGATGTGCTATTTTTGCGCTAATAAAATAGATAAAAATCAAAATATCAAACGTGAATATATCCAAATCACAAAAAAAACCGCGTGTCTTATCTTGGCAAGCGGTTTTCTCGCTATTAATGTTTATATTTATGTACTTACCAATATTGGTACTTGGGTTTTATAGCTTTAATAATTCACCTTACAGTGCTGCATGGCAAGGTTTCACCCTAGATTGGTATCGCCAACTCTTGAGTGATGAGCAAATTTTGTTGGCTTTAAAAAATAGTTTAATAGTTGCTTTAAGTGCTGTAGGTATTTCAGCAGTGCTAGGAACCCTTATGGCGGTAGGTTTGGCGCGCTATCAATTTCCGGGTAAAGAATTATATCGCGGAATTTCTTATCTACCGTTAATTATTCCCGATATTGCGATCGCAGTAGCTACCTTAGTGTTTCTCGCAGCAGTTGCTATTCCCCTACTTGGCATTTCTTTAAGTATATGGACTATTGTCGCAGCCCACGTAGTATTTTGTCTTGCTTATATTAGTCTAGTTGTTTCAGCAAGATTGACTAACCTAGATCCCCACTTAGAAGAAGCCGCTTTAGATTTAGGAGCTACACCATTACAGGCTTTTCTTAAAGTATTATTACCTCAATTAATGCCTGGTATTATCGCTGGTTGTCTGTTAGCGTTTGTCCTGAGTTTAGATGATTTTCTCATCGCCACCTTTACTGCTGGTAGTGGTTCCAACACTCTACCAATGGAAATTTTTAGCCGCATTAGAACAGGAGTCAAACCCGACATTAATGCTTTGAGCGTCATCTTAATCTTTATCTCAGCAACAGTCGCCTTGATCGCCGAATTAATTCGCGCTTCTTCGGAAAAAATAGGCAATATTAAAAAGTAAAAAGTAAAAAGTAAAAAGTAAAAAGATAATCCCCATAAATAAAT
>NZ_JCACKS010000062.1:0-12272 GCF_059505505.1 Pelatocladus sp.
CTCTCACCACTGACCTTTCAGGTACAGTGGGAGCCTCCTTGCGGCAATAGGTGAAGACAAGGAATAGGGAACAAAAAGTGTACCCAGCTTTGCACAAATCAAATAGAAATCCTATATATGCTCTTTTACCTACAATTGATAAATAGTGATTTCCAGAAATTGTTAGTGGTTAGTCAATGGTCAATTATGATAAGGCAAAAGTACGAAGGCAGAAGGCAGAAGGGAACCCCATAAATAAATTTAGGGGTTTCTAACAATGACGTATTGTATTTCGTACTACGCATCTCGCTCCAAATATTATTATCTTCTCCACGAATAAATTCGCTTTCTTGAAACCTTTCGGGCAGAATGCATCGGACTAAAAAAAGGTATTAAATTTTACTTAAGCCTTCTGCCTTCTGCCCTCTGCCTTCTGCCTTCTGCCTTTCTTCGGTCATTAGTTATTCTCCCCATCTTTCTACACCTTCATTATCTTCAAGTATCATGCTACACAAATACTATACATAGGTAATAATTCGTGGATAATATAAAAGTGATGTGCTTGTAAAGCATCGTGAAATAGTTTCCAATCGCTGGCTAGAAAGGTGGTGTGATAGGAAAAAATCTCGTTACCTCGGTCTATATCTTGTTCTGTACCAAGGGCTTGGTATTTCCAAGAATTTTTGCCTTTGGGAATATAGGTGACATATTCTTTACCAAAGCTAAATTTACCTTGAGCGATCGCCTGCAACCATTCTTTGTGTCTAAAATGACTTTTGTTGACCGTAAGATTTTCGAGCATAAAAGCTATTGTATCCCGATCAGATTCTGGCAGCCCTAGTACATCTGCGTCTGGATTACCTGCTATATAACGCTGCATAGCTTTACACATATGCTCTGCTGCTTCTAGAAAATCTTTAGGATTGTCTCTGGAAATTTTCTCGCCTCGTCCATTGGTGTAACCCCAACGTAAGTAAGGTTTGTCTGGATGACTCAGAACTGCACCGTGTCCGAGGGGTAAAGCTTCACTAACACAGTAGTTTTTTAGACGATCCATCAAACTGCGATCGGGATTACCATATTCATCAACCAGCTTTTTAGCTTCATTAACTCGATGATTGACACCCGCAAAACCCTGGTGCGCCCAAGTATCTACATATACATGCATTGTAATCCCTAAGCGATGCAGTCCATAGATAGAATCACGGCGACGAATGCATTCGCTGACCATATCCTGAGCTATATAACTGTTGGGACGACAAATGAGCTTGTCAATAAAGCTACCTGTAAGATTTTCTCCTACTTTTTTTCCGCCATTTCCAGGTAGAAAATGAAAGGGAATCCAAACGCGATGATTTGCTAGTTCCTTAAAGTTACGGTAGTCAAGCATTTTGTGTGCAGAACTCATGCGGCTAAACAACGCGCCGTTATCAAAGCGGATAAGTCCGGCATTTGTGGCATCATCTACGTATTGAGCGCAATATGCAATGATACTAGCGGCTTGATGTTCAAATCCGGCTAGTCGTGCGACGACATAAGTTACACCATGATGAAAATCTATTTGCATAATAGTTAGTTGTTGATTTTAGATTGTTGGTGGTTGTTTGGAACTAACAACCACCAACAACCAACAAAGAACTAAATACCACTAACTACTAACATTTTCTTAAACGTAAATTTTAGTTAAGGTACCAGCAAAGAAACGACTAAAGCGATCTATTGCTTGCAGTTGTTCCCAACGAGTTTTGGCGTTAATGACTTTCAGGGTAGTCATTTGCTTTATGAAATCTACAGGTTGAATTTTGAGAATACCCTTACCAATCACAGGATTTTTGTTGTTGTCACCTTCATAAACAGTAACGTAGAGAGTGGTGGTGTCAGGCCAAACATCAAAGCCTGGATCATCATGAATTTGCTTAAAGCCTTCAAAATAGTAGCTTTGCCCGTTTTCTGCGGTCATGTACATGCTGTAGCACATTTTGCGGGTTTTGGGCTGATCTTCTGCTTCTATAAATAAGTTAAAATCACCTTTGGTTACAGTCAGTGGATCTGAAGAAATTACGGGGGCTGTGACTGTACCAACGATTTTAGCAGGGTGCTGAGGATCATTGAGCAGTAACTCTAAATCATCAGCAATGACTGTCACGGTAAACTCTAGAGGTGAGATATCTTTTTTACCTTGTTGTGCTGCTTTTTGATAGTCATCTTTGACTTTGGTAGAAAAGAAACCACGCATCTTTTCGGTGAACTGAATTCCAATTTTGGCTGTGGGTGTGGAGTTTGTTGGCGCTATTACAGAAGATAGATCGTAGTTAATTGTCCAACCTCGATCTTTGGCAATCAGAGCGCAACAGCGTTCAGCTACAGCCGAAATAGTTAGTAGTGGATTAACCCCTAATGTCCGAGGTATTACTGAACCATCAGCAACGTACAAATTCTCGTAGATATCTGTACCCTGTTGACTAGAAAACACTTGTCCTTTGTGGTTAACTACACCATGTTCGGCATCTTCTGCTAAAATACAACCACCCAAAGGATGGACGCTAATCAAGTCGTGACCAAAAACATTACTCCAAATCGGGTTAGGAATTTGTGTACCACCTAAAGGACGGGTTGCTTCTTCTAGGCGATCGTTAACTCTTTGAAAAATGGGTTGTTTACCTACACCTTCCCATTCGATACTAAGACGATCATTTTCTAAATACATCCGTCCGGCTGCATCATCATGAGTCATGACTAAGTAAGTCTGGGTGTTGCGGACTGCACCTGTATAAGCACCGTGAGTTAAACTTTCTGCTTCTCTGAGTTTTTCTTGCAGGCGATCGCCTATACCTTGATCAGTATCTTCACCCAAGATTTTACCAGCAGCAGCAAAGCTACTTGGCAAGATCGGAGCAATAGCGCCAGGAATGGAACCTTCTTCGATCACCATACCGTTGTCTAAAACGGGCTGTTGACGCATATCCACAATACCAGTAATGCAAGGCCCTACAGGTTCCTGTTTGCTCGCAGGGCGATCGCCAAAGCCAACACCATTAATTACTTGTTCGGTGTTGTATCCAAAAGCCAAGACATCACCGTTACCTGTAAAATAGTGTCCTAGCTGATTAGATACAGGCAAACCCTTGGCTTGAGAACGTAATAAAATTTCTGTAGATCCTAGTGTACCCGCCGCCAAAATTACCATATCGGCACTGATAAACATTGTTGGCGCGTTGAACTTCTCTTGTCCTGTGTTCATTAATTGGTAGTGAACCAACCAACGATTTTCTTGTCGTTCTAAATAACTTACTGATACTTGCGTATATATCTCTGCACCGTTATTCTTGGCATCGGGCAGATAATTCATGAGTACAGTGTTTTTGGCTTTATGATTACAACCAGAGACGCAATCACCACAGAGATTACAAGCTTTCTGTTCTACACCGACATGATTCACCCCGTCTTCAAAAGTAACGTTAATGGGTGGTCTATAAAATTTCTCATTCAAGTATTGAGCAGATTTCTCCAAGGCTTGTAATTTGTGTATATGTGGAAAATTTTGTGGATATGGAGTTGGTTTGAGCATTTCTTCGGCACGCCGATATCCATCTGCCAATAAAGTATCTACATCATCACGCAAACCTTTCGGCCAACGGGTATCTGCAAAAACACGGGGTTCGGCTGGCAAAGAAACGTTAGCATTAACTAGTGATGTGCCACCCAGACCACAACCTACGAAAACATTAATATCTTTATTAATATGAAAATCATACAAACCTGTGGGTGAACCGATGTGTTTCCCATTCGGTAAATCCACCTGCATTTCTTTGACTGCTTCTTTTGGTTGATTGGGATATTCTCCAGGTTGAAACTCTTTACCTCTTTCGAGAACACACACCTGTTGTCCAGCACGGGCGAGCCGTGAAGCCGCAATTCCTCCCCCATACCCAGAACCAATTACTACTACTGTATAGTGATTTTTGATGTTTTCAATAGGACTTGCTAAACGAGTCATGCTATATATTCCCCTGGCACAGCGAAATTTACTACATCAGCTCCAACAAAGACATAACGAAGCCAACAATCTGTGAAACGCTGATTTGAGATTGCTGGGTTATTGTGTACTTCAACAACAAAAAAAGTGGTTCCGCAAAAGTTGCAAATGTACATATTTATAACTTCAGAAATAGTGATGCATGGCAAATTAATACTCTGTTGCGTTTAGACAAAAAAGTAGAGGCACACGCTGAAAAATCTGACGGGGCGACCAAATAGTCCGAAAATCTTATGAGATAAAGTGTGTAGCAATTTGTGCTAAGAAAAGATAGGTCTAGTTTTGTCAATAAGACCAATAAGATTGATAATGATCCCAACATTCTACCAAACACACTTAAAAAGTCAATTTAGTCTTGCCGATTACATCTTTCTCAAAATTTTGATTACCTTGTTGCAATCCATTAAAAAAGTTAAGTTAGAAACTTTAGCCACTGTCCTACCGATTCCAATTATATTTGAAAGCAGAAGAAAGAAAATACAGAGATTTTTGTCATTACCAAATCTCACAATTGAAAAGACTTGGTTTCCGATAGTTACCGCATGGTTAGAAACAAACTTCACCTGTGAAAAAATAATTTATGTAGTAATTGACCGTACAAACTGGGCCGGTGTGAATTTATTTATGGTAAGTGTCGTTTGGGATAAGAGAGCCTTTCCAGTATACTTTGAATTATTACCCAAATTAGGTAGTAGCAATTTGAAAGAATATGGGCGTATACAAAAGCGGCATAGTAGTTTTTATATCGGATTATATGGTCAACATTGGGTTAATTTCATGGAACAATGTAAAGATTTAGTTACCGATTTAATGAAATTATCTCGCAATAAACGCCCCTTCTATCAACGAGGTCTAAGGGCTATGGAGCTTATCCTATCTGCATCCTAGCCTTTTTTGTCGCCCCCTCAGCTGAAAAATAGAAGTCACGCACACATTTAATCGACTTGCACTATACAGTAAATTAATATAGCAAGCCTCTTGCATAAAGGCAGAAAGCAGAAGAGAATAATCCTGATTACGTCAGTATTTTGGCGTATTCTTGAGTTGTTCTTTGTTTCTGCCACGCTTTACTGAGTTAAAAAAAATTCTTAACAAGATGATTAAGGGCTTGCTACTGTTGGTGTTAAATAATTATTTAAAATTTATTTCTGCTTCTTTAGTGGTATTGCTTCTAGAAGCTTTAAGTCTTTACCCTGCGTATTCCCAAACAGCCAATAGTAATCAATCAGCAACTGTGGGGAATGATTCATCTTTCAATCAATTATTACAATCTAGTCCACAGATTCCTGTAACGAACTCTAATACTTCCTCGAATAACAATAACTCTAATACGATTAAGTATCCCAATATTTATCCTCTCAATTATGTTCCCAACGCCTACGTCAATACTGAAAATGACTTTGGCTTTAATCTTTCCGCAGGTGTGAATACTTTAGACGCTTCCAACGTCACGATTTATCTTGGCGTAATCTTCCAACCAGGGCGAACCGAAGACCATAATACGAGAATGTCTCGTCTGCGTAAAGAAACGGAATTATTAGAAGTTCACAAAAAAACAATGGAAGCAAATCTGACCTTGTTGCAGAAGCAAATCGAAGAAGCAACGATTCGATTACAGCGCTTACAGTTATCGTCTCCCCAGAAGTAGTTAGGGACTGCAAGAGGGACAAGGGAGACAAGGGAGACAAAGGGGAAGAAGCAGGAGTTTTTATTAGCCAAACCTGGTTGTTTGTAGTTGAGTTTCTAAGTTGACGCGTACCCATAATTCTGCTACTGACCAAACGTAATATTTATGAGGAGCTTGAGTAAAGTCACTGAGCTTATGGGTGACAACTGCATCTAATTCTTCATAGCTAACACAGCAAAGTTCAACAGCAGATTCAAAATCCTCTAAGGTTAAAGTGCGTGCTTGTTGGAGAACAGTCTGATCTACATGACAAATTTTAATTTTTTCTTTTAACCAATCTACTACTATTTCTGCTACTTTGTTATCTCGTAAACGACTGGCATAAGTGTATATTTTTTGCCATCCGATATCTGTGATGTACATCTGAATCAATGGATGTACTTTATCTAATAATTTACTAACCTCTTCTCCAAGACCGTTACGATTCATTAAAGCTTCTAGTATTAGGTCAGCATCAAATATAATCTTGATCACTTTCAACTCCCGATTGACCGACCAATGTAGCCTATGATGAGATTTTCATGGTGAATCCCAGTTATTAGGAACATACTTATATACACAAATTGAAGAGATGGTATTTCCGATTTATGCAAAACTCTTCATTAGTCATTAGTCATTAATCAAAATATAGCGCTTCTCGGTTGTGTGCAATACGCTGCGCCCAGACGTTACATGTAACGTCTCTACATTGTTCATGGCGTTGTATTTGATTCAAATGAGAACCGCTATATAGTTATCCGTGTCCTTCTGTCTCACCATCTCCCCAGACTCCTCATGATTACTGTTTAAGTAACAAATAATATAGTTGTCCATTACTAACGGTGACACCTGCGCGATCGCCTGCTTGTTGACCAGTACCCAAAAAATAATCTACTCTACCAGCTCCTTTAATTGCACCTCCAGTATCTTGATCGAGAACGTAACGACTCACAATACGACGTTCTATTTTGCCATTGGTTTCTATAAAGGGAAAATTAGCACGAATTAAGGCTAAAGCACCGGGAGGCATGAGGGATTTATCTGTAGCGATTGAACGTTCAGCGACAAGTGGTACACTGATTGAACCCGTTGCTGGCGCACCATGATTTTCTTGAAAAAATACAAAGCTCGGATCACGGGAAATATAAACGTTTAACTCTTGGGGATATTTTTGAAAATAGTCAAGGATTTTCGGCATAGTCATACCTTCTAAGGGTAATTTGCCATCATTTGCTAGTTCGCGACCAATACTTTTGTATCCATAAGCTGTATTACCAGCGTAGCCAACTGTTGTTTGTTTACCATCAGGAAGTTGCAACCGCGCCGAACCTTGAATTTGGATGATATATGGTTCGAGGCGATCGCGAAACCAAAATAATTCCAATCCCCGTAGTTTGCCTTTTTTACCTTCTAAACCATCTGTTCCTTCTAGTTCTAAGCGCGTGGGATGAGGTTTAACCCAGGATTTTAAATCCGGAGGTAAGCCATAAATTGGATAACGATATTCTGCTGTCGGAGTGCGGCTAGCAGAGTAAAGTGGTTCATAGTAGGCGGTGAATAAAACTGTACCTTTAGTGTCTTTGCCAATAGATTGGTAAAAAACAAATTCCTTGGCGATCGCTGCATTTAATTCAGCAGCAGATTTGGATGTTAATAAAACTTGGCGGAAGCGTCTCAAACTTTTGATGACGCGTTGATGGGTAATACCAGGTACTTTATATCCTTGGTAAGCAGTAGCAGCAGATTTTGTTTGCAAGTATTGCAAACTGCGATCAACAGCCATTAATAGTCCTTTTTTGTCTGGTGATTTAGCGTTTTCACCCCATATTTGTTCATCTAGACAAGACTTATCAGCCTCGCAACAAGGAAATAAAGGCCGTTGCAAGGATAACAAAGGTAGTGGTGAGGTTTGTTGTGTATCAGAAATTTCAAAGGAAATTGGTAGTTCCCACTTTTTTAGTCGGCATTCTGGTGGGCTGAGTTCCCTATAAGTTAAAGATTCTATGGGCAGAAAAAAAATTAATGGTATAACCGGGAGACTAAGACATAGAGCAACAAGTTTTTTTTTCATGGTAAATGTTAGTAGGGTCGTAGACCTACTTTAAACTATCAAAAACAATCAACAATTACTCATTCATATTCCGATAGGTCGCAACCGCAGAAGGTGAAATCCGATTTAAGTAGCGGAAAATCCAATATTTGAAAATAGTATCTAAGATTACTGGAAAGGTCGCAATAAATAAGAAGATAAAATCATGATTTGCTGGTAAACCCCAATGACGTGATACACCTTCTAGAATCACTTCCCAACCGTGAGGAGAGTGGAAGCCAACAAAAATGTCTGTGAATAAAATGATGATAAATGCTTTGGCGCTATCACTTAGACCATAGACAATATTATCAAAGAAACCTTTCAGAACAGCAATTTCTCTTTTACTAATTAATAAAAGAAATACGAATGCAATTACAGATAAAATATCCGCAAAGACATTTTTGAGAGCATTGGCACTTTCTTGACGAAATTCTCCGGCAATTTCTTCGGCTTTTTCCCTCAATTCTATTTCTATATCTTCTATTGGTGGACTAATATTACTAAGCAGATTTTTAAATTTAATTTTTTCTTCAAATCTCTGCAACTCTAGCAGTGCTTCTTCTTCCATTTCTTCATTGAGGAAGACAACTGCTTGTTCAGGTTCCTTGATATGATCAATAATCGGTCCAACGAGAAAAGCTTTTGATAGTTGATGAGTCAGAATTGGTACGATGATTAATAATAATATAAATCTAACTGAGATGATGGTTCTTTTTTGGGCTGTACGGAAATTTTGAACAACATTCTGCTCTGCTTGCGGATCTAATTCTGCTTGGAGACGATTAATAGTATTAAATATTGAACGCGGTAATACACCTGTTGTATCGGTTTTTCCCCGTGGTTCGTTATCGATTTTTTTTCTGAGAATATCGGGTTGTTTTGGTTGAAGCACTATAGATTTTGCTGGTACATCTATGGGTTTTGCAACACGATCTTGAGGGATAATTTCTTCGTCAATGTTATTGTATTTTGTGATGACTCCATCAATAAATCTGAGCTTCTCTAAAATTACTGAAGGTTCAAGAGACTCGATACTTAGTTTTCTGATTGCCTTTTGATTTGGTTCATTTAAGAAATAACGGCTGGCTCTAAACTCTGTTAGCCTCATCCTAATGATTTTTAATTCTTTTTTAAGATCTGATTCAAAATAATCAATAACACTGCTACTATATGCCGTTGAGTTGGAGTCTATTTTGTTACCATTAAAATGCTCATTTTCTATTTTTTGGATTTTGAGGGCAGCATCATACGCTTTATTTAATGAGCGTTCTGGTGTCCGCAAGTACCGCTCGTATGCTGTCCACAGAAAAGAGTATATTTTTTGACCTAAACCTGAGTTATTCATCTTAGGCAATCATCCAGCCTGTTTTGGTATTTTTAACCTTAATTTAACGTACGAGGTATCTTAACAAATTCCCATGAAAACGATTATGTTTTCTCATTCTGTTTGGATTGTTGGTATGAGTCGCAGTGGCAAAACTGCTCGGTTGGTGGAACAATTTGCTCGCTGGATGCAAGATGAAAATCATGATCAAGAATCATTTTATACTAAAAAATCTAGACTTAATAATAGCGATCGCCTACCAAAAAGGCTGTATCCTCATCGAACAGAAGGAGCAGTTTTGATTTTGGCTGCCAATGACGATAATCGGCGAGAATTAGCAGATGAGATTGTCATGGCAACTACAGGGAAATATCCTGTACGCTGTAAAACTCCTTTAGGCTTTTTTCAAGATGAGGTAATTTTATTTTGGCCCTTATTGGTGCAATCTTTAAAGTTAAAGGCGCAATTTCCTGTCAGATTGCGTCCAGAAACCGAGCAAGAATTAGCAACTAGGCTGTGGCGTCCCTACATCAATGAAGAGATTTTACGCCGTGCAGGCACCAATGAGTACCGTTTAGTACGTCGCATCCTAGACTTATTACAATTGGCTGCTTATAGTGGTACACCAGTAGAAGATATTGGTAAGGTTTTAGCAGTCGCACTCGCACCACAGGACAGTGACACCAATTTAGAACCAGAATTTTTGTCGGCTTTACTGCTAGATTGGCGTAACTGGTGTTTGGAGAGAGGATTACTTTCCTACGGAATTATTACAGAACTTTATAGTCAATATCTGTTAACCGATCCGCATTACCAACAAAGGCTAACACAACGCTATCAGGGAATATTGGCAGATGATGTGCAAGATTACCCACCTGTGGCGCGCCACCTATTTGAGTTGCTCTTAAATGATGGAGCAGTGGGAGCGTTTAGTTATAATCCTGATGGGATTGTGCGTCTGGGTTTAGGAGCAGACCCGAATTATATGCGAGAGTTAGCACAGTACTGTCAGCAAGAAACCTTAACTGCCTCACCTGATGGTAGTCTTGCTGACAGACTGACAACATCGATGGTAGAAATTGTTACAGAACCAATGACGCTATTGAGTTTACCGGAAGTGGTGCAATCAATTCAAGCCACATCGCGCGCTCAATTGTTGCGACAAACAGCCGAAGTGATTGTACAGGCAATTAAACAAGGATTAGTGGAACCAGAGCAAGTAGCAGTGATTGCACCCGGTTTAGATGCGATCGCTCGCTATACTCTCACAGAAATTCTTACTAAGCAAGGCATTTTAGTAAAATCGCTCAACGATCAACGTCCCCTGATTGCTTCTCCGATTATCCGGGCTTTACTTACTGTTTTGGCTTTAGTGTATCCAGGATTAGGACGTTTGGTAGACCGGGATGCAGTCGCAGAAATGTTGGTGATGTTGAGTAGGGGAAATGCTTCTGGTGATGCTTTTGCAGACGCGGTTACAGAAGACGCGGAGAATATTTTTGATGAATTCCCTGTGTCAGATCGCCACCGTGTTCTTGCATCTGTTCCTACTATCGATCCAGTACGCGCTGGTTTAATTGCAGATTACTGTTTTCAACCCCATCCAGAACGCCCAAATTTGTTACCTGTGACAGCCTTTGATCGTTGGGATAGACTTGGTTATGCAGCGACTACAGCCTACAACGAGATTGTCAAGTGGCTAGAAGAACAGCGATCGCAACAGGAATTACGTTTGATTCCGAGTCCGATTTCTTTGTTAGACCGAGCAATTCAGCGCTTTTTGTGGGATGGTACTAATCTCGCTTACGACCAACTAGCAGCTTTGCGGGAATTACTGGAAACTGCTCAACATTATTGGGAAATTGATACCAGATTGCGGCAGATTCCCTCTGATCGCTTAGGGGGAGAAGTACCACAAAATACGATTGCCGAATTTATGCAATTACTACAGCGCGGTACAATCACCGCTAATCCTTACCCCATGCGTCTGATGGGAACAGCAGCCAAGGGTGTAACTTTAGCTACGATCTTCCAATATCGATCAATTCGGCGTTCTCATCATTGGCATTTTTGGTTAGATGCGAGTTCACCGCTCTGGGCTAAAGGTGGTGCAGCAACTTTGTTTGGTGCGCCTTTCTTTCTGCGAAACAGGTTAGGCGAACCTTGGACAGCAGAAGATGAACAATTGGCAGAAGAACAACGCCTACGCCGGATTTTGGCAGATTTGCTTTCCCGTGTATCCGAGAGAGTTTATTTGTGTCACAGTGATTTAGCTGTGAATGGACAAGAGCAATTAGGCCCGTTGTTACCTTTGGTTCATGCTTGTGTGTCGGTGGTTGCTGATGGGGTGGGGGTTTAAAACTGAACAACAAGCCCCAACTTCTTGAAGGATGCTTGGCTAATAGTTTGTAGAGATGAGCCTTAGCGGAGCCATGCGCGACAGCGCTATTGGCGCCAACTATTGAGTGGTAAAGAGTTGTTATAAACAAAAGTTAGCCCACGCTTAACAGCCTCACTGAGGGCGGTAGCTTTTCGCAGCAATCCCTCCTGATAAATTTGCATAAGAGTTTGTAGCTCTAATCGCTCATCTTCAATTAGAAGACCTGCTTGCTGGCGATCAAGTAATTCACTCAAGCGAGCATCTTGCTCTGATTCCATTTGTAGTTCTGTCAGTGCTAACACCTGTTGATCACAAAGGGTAGAGACAGGCTCAAGATCAAGAATATCTGCTCTGATAGGTGGAATAGACAGTTGAATTGTATCTGCTAAAACACTAGCAATATCTCGGTTTGCCAACCGCGCAAAGCGTTCGGCACGTTGATAAACCTCATCTGGTAAAGTAATCGTGATTTGGGTACTCATGGCTACACTTTAATGCTGTTTGCCTAGATTAGGCTTTTTTTTAATATTATGCTGTACAGAATTATTAGTGGTTTCAATATGTGAACTACTGAAATGAGAAAGTGATCAAGCTTTTTAAGAAAGCAATCAGGCATTTTGCTTGCATGATTTACTGAAAAAACAAAGTGATCCAACCTTTCAAGAAAGCAATTAGGCATTTTACTTGCATGATTTACCAAAATGAGTGCGTGATTCATTGAAATGAGAAAGCAAAATGGTAGGGAGCATCCCAATTTTGCAAAAAGAGGGAGAGAAGGGAAAAAAATTCGCGATT
>NZ_JCACKS010000063.1:0-12194 GCF_059505505.1 Pelatocladus sp.
TCACGTTTGATACACTAGCATTTAGTGTACTCTATCTACCTGCAATCTGCTGTATAAGTAAGTGTAGGGTGGGCAATGCTAGCGATCGCGATCAAAAATGTTTAAGACTCGCTTCAAAAAAAATTACTAAAAGTCCGCTCATAAGAACACACTCACATGTTTCTTGTACAAATAATTAACGAGAGATACATTTTTTAGTTTGCAACGTCTGATGTTTTTGCACCACTCAAGTTAAGTAAGTTAAAAATAAACTAAACACTTTTCCCAGACACAATCGCCAGATCAACAACGTATATAAAGCGCAGCAAATAATTTAGAAAATCTTAAAATTTGGTGATTATTGAGAAAACATTATATTTTAAAATTATCAACTTGACTGAGTAAGCTCCCAGTATCAAGAATTCAAATTCTCAGATCCCTATGCCTCCAAAGCACTCACATAAATCCAGACGTGAGCGTGGTGTAATTCTCACTGCTCAAGGACGGCAAAAACTACAACAGATGATGCGGGCAGCAGAAATAGAACGTAATGGTGGGCAATACTTTACTCAAGAACAACTCAGCGAGTATACAGGGTTGTCGCTAAATATGATCGCTCGCATTCTCAAACAAGAACAAACTGTAGACAAACGCTCGCTTGTTCGCTTTCTGCAAGCTTTTGATTCACAGTTATTGAAAGAAGACTACACTCAATCTGTCTGTTCACCAAAAAACTTGGAAGTTCGACAGCCAAATCAGCAGCAGGATTGGGGAGAAGCAACGGATGTAGCGGTGTTCTATGGTCGTGAAGCGGAACTTTTGCAGTTGCAGCAGTGGATTGTGCAAGAGCATTGTCGTTTGGTAGCGCTACTGTCTCAAAGTGTTACATGGTCACACAGGCAAGGTCTGGTCTGTCAGTTTCAGTCCGGATGGTCTGGTTCTGGCTAGTGGTAGCCAAGATGAGACAATAAAGTTCTGGGATGTCAGTAAAGGTTACTGCATTAAAACACTAAGGGTTGACCGACTTTACGAAGGCATGAACATTACTGGAGCCACAGGTTTAACTCCAGCCCAGAAAGCTACACTTAAAGCTCTAGGAGCAGTTGAATTATGAAGATTTCCTCAGTATTTCTTTCTGCTTTTCTGTTTTGGCGGCTTTTTTCCAAATCCCGGTAGGTCACTTGATGGTGGTGATGATGAGCTTTTTGATGTTCGATTGATTGTTTCTAATAGGTGTTTTTGTGCTGTTAGCACTTCTGCTATTTTCTTGTTGTTCTATTTGCTGCGCCATATCCTCCATCAGTTTCTTGACACTGGTTGGAGTTTTTCCCCAATCTTTTGGGGGTATCTGCTCTACATGATTGACGCGCTTCTGTTCCATGTCACTTAATTTATCAGATTTTTGGGGTAATTTTTGGCTATCTCTCTTCTACCCCCCTGAACGCTTACCCACTAACAATGTGGAGACGAATTAATGGAAACAAATAATGATGAGCTAGCGATCGCGACGACAAACAATACGTCCAAACAATATTTAATTGCCATAGTCACTGCGATCGAATTTCGACACTTGCATTAAGCGGCCTTAGATTTGCGGCGTTTAGGTTTGTTCTCCTTTGGCTGTTGCACCTGCAAGGCTTGTTGTAGCTGTGCCTCACGTTTCTCAAACTCCATGATAGTTCTAGCAACTAATTCTGCTAAGGTTTCACGTTTCATAATTGATTTTTATCGCTTCTTTAACGATAGCTGCAAGGTGAAAAACTTCTGTTAGCTGCGAGCCTTTTGCATTGCCTATTTGGTAAGTCTTTCACAAATCTGGTTGTCGTTTTATGCCTTAGCTTCATCTTTTTTGACCTAAGTTTGCATGACCAACACGAATCTCGTTTCAATCCAACCCTAGCCATTTTTCTAGGGTGAATTCTCCCCATTTTTCTGATGTCATCAGTGCATACAAAAAGTGACAATCTGAGCATCCAGGAACTTGAGCAAGGAGAATTTGATGTCCTCATTATTGGCTCTATCCAACACTTTAGCCGACACTGTAGAACAATCTGGAAGTGCGGTAGTCGCAATCAATGCTGGTAAACGGTTTTCCCCAAGTGGCATTCATTGGCGTCATGGTATTATTGTTACCTCTGATGAATCGCTTCAGCGCTATGATGAAATCACCGTGACTTTATCAGATGGTCGTAGCGTACTCGTCACATTCTTAGGTCATGACCCAAGTACTGACATAGCAGTGTTTCAACTACAAGATGTAGAAATTCCTGTAGCGAAAATAGGCGATGCAACAACACTCAAAGTTGGTCATCTGGTACTGGGACTAGCAAGAAGTAGCGAAGGGGATTTACGGACAGCGATGGGTGCTATAAGTGTAATTACTGGTGCTTGGCAAAGCATGAGCGGTGGCAAAATTGACCAGTTTATCCGCCCAGATATCAACCTGTACCCTGGTTTTGCAGGTGGACCACTCGTAGATGCATCTGGTGATGTGGTAGGTATGAACACATCAGGGCGACGCGGTACGGTTTTAACTATTCCTACTGCTACAGTTAATCGAGTAGTTGAGCAATTGGTAGCCAAAGGACGGATTTCACGGGGGTACTTGGGTGTAGGAATGCAACCTGTACGCCTACCAAACAACCTGAAAACTACACTGAATTTAACTTCTGCTGGTGGGGTAATTGTCGTCAATGTGGAACCGTCTGGACCAGCAGACAAGGGAGGTGTGTTGCTTGGTGATGTGTTGGTAACATTCGATGGCGTGAGTGTGAGTGATACAGCTGATGTGCTGGCGTTGCTTAATAATAGCGATCGCATTGGTAAAAATGTGAAAGTGCAAGCTATTCGGGGTGGGATGTTAGTTGAGTTAACACTAACAGTTGGTGAACGTCCCAGCAAAGAAGATTAACCTGGCTAAGAATTGACATTTGAACATGTAGATTGCAAACATGGCGAACACAATATTTACTGACATCACTGTGGAACTGGCAACCCTAAGTGCTAGACTACGCAATAGCACTGTCAAGGTGAAAAGTGGTTCTCTAGGAAGCGGTTCTGGTATTATCTGGCAATCTGACGGATTAATTATCACTAATGCCCATGTAACAACTAGCAACCGGGTAACAGTGGAATTGCCAGATGGACGAGTATTTGATGCTGCACGTACACATTTTGACCCCCAGCAGGATTTAGCAGCCCTGAAAATAGCCGCAACTGACTTAACTGCTGCAATTATTGGTGATTCTGAGGCGCTGCGAGTGGGTGAATTAGTTTTAGCTGTGGGTAATCCTTTTGGTGAGAATGGTACTGTAACTACGGGAATTATTTACGCCAGTAATCGGCGTGTGGTGATGGCCGATCTGCGGTTATATCCTGGTAATTCTGGAGGGCCACTTGCTGACAGTTGTGGTCGAGTGATTGGAATTAACACTATGATTGCCAATGGTTTAGCTGTAGCAATTCCCATCTCATCCGTAGACCGTTTTTTACGGGATGATCGTCCTCCCCAACTGGGAGTGACGCTGCAAACAGTGGTTCTCAATAGACGCAGCTTGGGTTTATTGGTGTTGTCAATCTCGCCTGGTAGTGCTGCTGAAATAGCGGGTATGCAAATTGGTGATGTGTTAATTGGAGTCGGAGGGCGATTGTTTACTAAACCCAACGACTTAGCTAAATATCTCAATCACAGTCACCCAAACGAATCACTACCGTTACAAGTCTGGCGTGGTGGGCAACAATTTGTGGTTTATGTTGAGCTGCATAGTAAGAAAACTGCTAGGTCAGCAAAATGATTCGAGTGATGGTAGTTGCTACTTCTGGTGTGGTGCGGGCTGGGTTGTCAGCAGTAATCACTACCAATCAATTGATGACAGTAGTAGGAAGTGCATCCGATGTAGATGTACTAACTAGGGAAATTGAGCGATCGCAACCTGATGTTGTCTTGCTAGATTTGGGTGGTAATCCTCAACAATCAGTATGGGAAAAATTGCTGCTGTTGAATGAGCAGCAAGACCCGTTGAGATTTATTCTCATTGTTGAGGAACTTGATCGCATTGACCTAGAGACGGCACTACGTTCTGGTGTTCGAGGTATATTACCTAATACTAGTACAGAGTCAGAAATTGTCGCTGCTGTTGAGGCTGTTGCTTGTGGTTTGGTGGTGTTGCACTCAGATGCGATTGAGTTGGTCTATCGGCGTGAAAAGCTGGCGGATAATCTCGTTCAAACCTTAACACCACGCGAGATTGAGGTTTTAGTTCTGCTTGGTTCTGCTTTGGGTAATAAGCAGATTGCCAAAAGCCTGCATATTTCCGAACATACGGTGAAGTTTCATCTCTCATCCATATTTCAAAAGCTTGGTGTCTCTACCCGCACTGAAGCAGTTACTGTTGGTGTGCGACTGGGTTTGATTATGCTATAAATGCTCACGTACCATCAAACGATGCCGACTCATTTTGATTCGGAGTTGGATGATACCTGATTGTTTGCTTATTCAACAGTTTGATGATTACCAACTTGAGATAATATACAGGTAAGTTTATAAAAATCAACAATGGTAGAACGCCCAATCAAGAAATCAGAGCGTCAATCTCAAGAAAGTACTGACAAAGTTTCCGAAATATCGGATTCTTTGCCTGCTGTTAAATCCGATGCCAAACGCTCAAAACCGAGTCAAAATCGCTCGTCTGCTACAGATAAAAAATCATCCTTAAAGGATGAAAATAAGCAGCAGATTAATCCTGCCTTAGCGCGTGGTCCGAAACCCGTAAAAATTCAAGCTAATGTCAAAATAGAACCTGAAATCGATTCACAATCTATACTTGAAGATTCTGAAAATTAACATTATTAGGATGAAAAATCCTAATAATGTTGCGACTATTGCTAAACAAATTTGACCCAGGACGTGAACTTTGCTTGGCAATTACCAATATTATCTATGATGAAATATTTAGCTATATCCCAGAAATTCTTAATCATTTGCTGACGGTCAACTTTTGCTGCCATTTCGTCAAAACCATCAAAAAGTAGCAGCAGCTTGCCTAAGTTTTACCTGTGCCGAACTCCCCAAGTAAAGAAACGATCGCCTGTAAGAAAACGAACTCCCCGATTTCTGAAAGAATACAGTTGGCGAATATGGGGTGATACCCTTCACCAACGATAAATAAAGCATTTTAAGGTTATTCCAGGACGCGATCGCACGATAAATGTTGTCTCGAAAAACCTATAAAATCGTTGGGGTGAGGGATCAGATCCACTATTCGCCAGCTGTATCCGCACTAGTTGTCGGGGATCTTGCTGTTCACAAATAATTTTGGAGCAAAGCTTTTCGGTTATCCCGACATAAACAAAATAGGTGAATTTTTACCCGCTATCCATCCCTACCCCATGAGTACATTGAGGGTAGGGACTTTCGCGTAATGGTTAAACCAGTTTCAGTTCTGGATATTGTGCCAATACATCTTCACTGGTAAGGACATCGCCTTCTGCTTGCGGAGTCCACAATACTTCAAAGGCTAACAGTTGTTCGCCGGGAATGCTGCCGATTTGACGTAAAGCTTGACGCAAGTCATCGGCGTTGTTGATTTGTGATATTTCAAATTTACCGAGAGTCGCAGCCAACAGAGTTACAATGATGTATTCTCCTGGACCTTCGGTGATTAGGCGAGTTGGGTTATCAAGTTCATCAGCAGACGGCAAACTTTCTTTGCGAGTTGCGGCTTTGAGCTGATTGTTGACATTAGACAAAGTTTCTTCGTTGAACTTGCTACGTTCTGCCAATGCTAAACGGTTGAATGTTGATTCTGCTGCATTCAGACGTGCTTGTTGAGTACCACCACCTGCATAAACCCAATATTCTGGATGACGAAGTAAAGCAAGGCTAGCTTCTTGTAAAACTTCAGATCTACCCTGTGAAGAATTGGTATCAGCAGTTTCGGCAATGTAGTTGAGTTCTGGTTGTAAACTACGAGCGTTAGCTAATAAACCTACCTGTAACTGACTGATGGAAACTGTAGGGTTGCTGCTGTAACCGATATCGTCACCACCACCACTAACAGCACGACGGAATGATTGTACTAAAAAGCCAGCGATCGCCAAAAAAATCAATAGGCCAAATAGTCCACCACCAAAACCAAATATTGGCACTATAAAAGGAAATCCGAATCCACCACCTGGATAATATCCACCACCGTATCCTCCACCGGGAGGTGCATAAGTGCGGGGTGAGGAGTAGCCACGACCACTACTAGGCATTCGGAAGGAACCACCACCGATTCGACCCCCACTAGCTGCTAATGCACCGTCAGCATGACTAAGTGCCAACGTGAACACCAAAAAGAGGACGAATAGCGTTTTGAAAAGTGGTTTGAAGGCTTGTTGCAGTTTTTTATGCATAACACAGTTACTTGAAAAACGATATTGATTATATTTTTCCAAAGACGGAATTTTTTTGCGTTTGGTGAGTGACGCTAGCCTGTACCATGCAGGAAATATAAAAGTGAAAGTAGCTCTCATCACTAGCTACATATTAAATTTATCGTTTATTATCCTGTGTTTGCAGCTATCCTCTGGACTAATTCGGTCGCAATAACCGTACTTCTTGGGGGATTGGGGAGCGGGGAGCGGGTATTAGGAGAAAGTCTCCCTTGTCTTCCTTGTCCCCTTTTTGCTCATTTTTAAGTATCGTTAAATAAAGTTAAAACTATATATCCTACTTTATGTCCGTTAGGCAAAGAGTTCTTTCTGGTGTTCAACCAACTGGTAACTTACATTTGGGTAACTACTTGGGTGCAATTCGCAACTGGGTAGAAGGACAAAGCCAGTACGATAATTTCCTTTTTATAGCCGATTTACACGCTGTAACTCTGCCACACAACCCAGCAGAACTAGCTACAAATACTTATACATTAGCTGCTCTATATCTGGCTTGTGGTCTTGATTTAACCTATTCCACAATTTTTGTACAATCTCACGTCCCTGCACATACTGAACTTACTTGGTTACTCAACTGCATTACACCCCTCAACTGGCTGACAGACATGATTCAATTTAAGGAAAAAGCTGTCAAACAGGGTGAAAATGTGGGCGTTGGTTTGTTAGACTATCCTGTGCTGATGGCATCTGATATTTTGCTCTACGAACCTGATAAAGTGCCAGTAGGGGAAGACCAAAAGCAGCATTTAGAATTAACACGAGATATTGTCAATCGGTTTAATCACTTATTTACCAAACCAGATCAACCAGTATTAAAGTTACCAGAGCCTCTGATTCGTAAAGAAGGGGCCAGGGTAATGAGTTTGACAGATGGGACAAAGAAAATGTCTAAGTCCGATCCTTCAGAATTAAGTCGAATTAATTTGTTAGATTCACCGGATGAAATTACCAAAAAAATTAAGAAATGTAAAACTGATGCGACTCGCGGTTTAGAATTTGATAATCCAGAACGGCCAGAGAGTAATAATTTGTTAACTCTGTATATGTTGCTGTCTAGTAAAACCAAAGAAGAAGTTGCAGCTGAGTGTCAAGATATGGGCTGGGGACAATTTAAGCCTTTACTGACGGAAACACTCATCAATGCTCTCAAACCCATCCGAGAGAAATATCAGGCGGTAATGGATGACAAAGGCTATTTAGAGTCTGTTTTACGTCATGGAAAACATAAAGCAGAGACTGTTGCTAACCAAACTTTAGCAAAAGTTAAAACCGCGATGGGATACTCCACACCATTATGAGGTTTTGTGTGTAGGGTGAGTTGTGTTATAGCTGTACCCAAAGACAGAAATGCTCATTTTTATGCTGGATACTCAAAATCCAACTTGTTTAACTTCTTTTCGGACAGCTGCAAAAGCTGGTAAATTCCTAATTACCGCCGAGGTAGCACCACCAAAAGGCGGTAATCCAGAACACATGCTCAAAATGGCAGCGACTCTTAAGGGAAGGGTTCATGCTGTCAATATTACTGATGGTAGCCGAGCAGTTTTACGGATGTCGCCAGTGATAGCATCGGCAATTTTAATACAACATGGCATCGAACCAATTTGTCAGATTGCTTGTCGCGATCGCAACCGGATTGGTTTACAAGCTGATTTAATGGGCGCTCATGCGATCGGTATCAGAAATATCTTAGCTTTGACGGGTGATCCTGTAAAAGCAGGCGATCACCCTGACTGCAAAGGTGTATTTGACTTAGAATCCGTACGGTTGCTGCAAGTTATAGAAAAGCTGAATCATGGCTTTGATTGCAATGATAAACCCCTAACTGATGGGGCGCTAGATTTATTTCCAGGTGCAGCAGTCGATCCGCAATGTCCGAGTTGGTCGGGTTTGCAAAAACGATTTGAACGCAAATTAGCAGCAGGGGCGCAATTTTTTCAAAGTCAATTAATTACCGATTTTGAAATCTTAGAAAAGTTCATGGATAAAATTGCTGCCAATTGTGGTAAGCCAATCTTAGCCGGAATTTTCTTGTTTAAATCGGCAAAAAATGCCCAATTTATTAATAGGTGTGTTCCGGGTGTGAATATTCCCGAACACATCATTGATAGATTAGCAAAAGCCAAAGATCCTCTAGAAGAAGGGATGAAAATTGCTGCGGAACAAGTGCAAACTGCACAACAATTGTGTCAGGGTGTACATATGATGGCAGTTAAGCGCGAAGATTTGATTCCACAAATTTTAGAGATGGCTGGTGTTGCACCAGTTAATCAGATGGTATTGAGGTAAACACAGTAAAAATTTATTGCTTAGGCAGCTGGGTTTACCAGCTGCTTTTTGGTTTTTTGGTTTTTGGTTGTAAGGTGAAGTAGAATGCGATCGCCTTTTAACAACTTCAAACTATAATTCCACAAAATAGTACGATCAGACTAACTCATCCTGTAATAGCCAAATTAACTTAAGATTTTATAACTCATGATTAGCAGAATATGATTCATAAATATTTAATCACTTTACGTAAGGAGTATACACTGTGACAGAATTGAATAATTATAATGCACAATTAACTGACGAAGAAGATAATGAGGAAGAGCCATATGAAAAGAATACTTTTCAGTATGATCCTGAAAAAATTAATATTGTGACTAGAGAACCAACTATTGAGCAATTACTCAGACGAATTGATCAAAAAGCTCTTGATTTAGCACCTGATTTTCAGCGTCAGGCAAATATATGGAAGGATGATGTTAAAAGCCGATTAATTGAGTCTATCCTGATTCGCATTCCGCTACCAGCATTTTACATAGATGCAACCAATGAAGAGCAATGGCTGGTTGTAGATGGATTGCAACGGCTATCTGCTTTAAAGCAATTTGTGAGTGACAAAAGACTTAAGCTAAGTGAACTAGAATACCTCACAAATCTCGAAGGTAAAACTTATGATGAACTAGAGCCGAGATACCAACGGCGAATCCTTGAAACTCAACCGACAGTATATTTGATTGAGAAAGGCACTCCTATAGAAGTAAAGTATAACATTTTTAAGCGGATTAATACAGGGGGTGTACGTCTTTCAAATCAAGAAATACGCCATGCTCTTAACCCTGGCCAAGCAAATAAATTCTTACTTAAACTTGCAGAATCTGAGGAATTCCGACGGGTAATGAATCTTAGCGAATCCAAAAAAAAACGTATGGATGATCGAGAATTTATTACTGGTTTCTTAGCTTTTAGCCTAACCTCTTATAAAGACTATAAACAAGAAACTAGAGATGCTTTTTTAAGTAAAGCTCTATCTAAAATCAATAATCTTTCAGAAACAGAATTAAATAAAATTGAAGCCGATTTTAAAAGATCAATGACAACAGCATTTGAAATTTTTGGTGAAAATGCTTTCCGAAAGATGTCTAACAAAAATAAAAGAAAATTTCCAGTCAATAAATCTTTGTTTGAAGCTTGGTCAGTAAATTTGAGTCAATTGAGTGATAAAGAAATTAAAATATTGAAAGAACGTAAACATAAACTAATTGATAATTTTATTTTTTACGCCGATAATGACAAAGAGTTTTTCTCCTCTATCTCTCAGGCAGAAAACAAGATAGAATCACGATTTAGTACTATCGAAAAAATTATACAGGAAGTACTTAAATGATTAGTTCGCTACATTTGATAAACTTCAAAACCTTGGAAAATGAGTTCTTGGAGTTCAGACCGTTAACTCTGCTTTCTGGGATTAACAGTACCGGTAAATCTTCCGTATTGCAATCACTACTGCTGCTGCGTCAATCATACCACCAAGAGTTATTACCAAAGACAGGTTTAGCATTAAATGGTGAATTAGTTCATATTGGTACTGCTCAAGATGCATTTTGTGAAAGAGCAAAATATAACTATATTGGGGTTGAACTTGTCTGGGAAGATGGTAGTAAAGGAATATGGAATTTTAATTACGGCCTAGATAAAAAAGATGCTGATGTTTTGAATCTTGCTTTAGAATCAACTGATTCTAAAGTCTATGAGTCAAGTCTTTTCAGCAAAAATTTCCACTATCTTCAAGCAGAACGCCTTGGACCTCGACCATATAATGAAACATTAGATTATCAAGTCAGAATACGTAGACAACTTGGTACAATGGGAGAGTATACAGCACACTTTCTCTATGTTTATGGACGTAAAGCTATTGTTATCCCTAACCTCAATTACCCACAGGCAAAATCAATGGATTTAATAGACCAAGTTGAGGCGTGGATGAGAGAAGTAAGTCCTGGGACACGTATTAAAATTACATCAAATTCAGATATGGGTTTGGTAAATTTGCAATACTTTTATGGTGATAGTAATCCCTACCGTGCAACCAATGTAGGCTTTGGAATTACCTATACTTTACCAATTATTGTCGCGGTACTTGCATCTGAACCAGGAACATTAATTCTTATTGAAAATCCAGAAGCTCATCTTCACCCTAAAGGACAATCAAAAATGGGTGAATTGTTAGCACTTGCGGCTAGTTGCGGTGTTCAAGTGGTAATAGAAACTCATAGCGATCATGTTTTAAACGGAATTCGTCTTGCGGTTCATGATGACAAACTTGAACCAGAAGATGTTCAATTGCACTATTTCCAGCGACAAGAAAAAGAAGGACAAGCTGTTACAGAGGTAATATCGCCACAGATTGATAGAAATGGAAGAATTGACCAATGGCCCGATGGTTTCTTTGATGAGTGGGAAAAAAATTTAATCACCTTACTAAAGCCAAGGGATGTTTAAAGCATGGATTTGGAGATGGTATTAAATGAACTGTCGTTACGAATCCCTGCTGATAATGTTCAAACCGCTCAACACAGGATGTCAGACTTAGTTGATACAGCAAGAGAAGCAGCAGAATTTGGTGTCAAACCAATAATTCGTACCCATAGTGATTTTTATAATACTGTACTGGCACACAACTATTCTCTGTCTAATTGGCTGGTAGATAAAAATGTAAATAGAGATGAAATACGTTTTATTCTCACAGCCGCGAAGACTCCTTTTTTAGCAGATATCCAGAATTCTGAGATTGAGGATAAGACCATACTGTCTGATTTTTCTTGTGAAGGAGAAATTAGCGAAGGACTTAAAATTGCTTATTTGCTTGAATCTCTAGCTTTAAGTATCAAATCAGATCCACAATGGGACTCTCATACTATTGTTTTGGAAGCTACGTGGCTAGAAAATGATGACACTTACGATTCGGATACCTTGACAGTTTTTCATGCTAGCAACAAAGAGCATATACAAAGACATATTCCTTGGATACAGGAACGTTTAAAAACGGGAGTTCTTGACGGTGTAGATTTGTGGAATCGTAGAGAAGAACTATTTCCCACACTACTTTTTTGTGAAAGTGTTAGCCCACAAATACGAAGCCTTGAAAAGACTAACCCAATTTTAAGACAGGTTGTAAATCGGCTGTTTGCACTTGATAAATCTTGTAGAAGTTGGGTCAATGGCTCCTATGATTTAAATCAACTTAGTAAAGCATCTCCAGAAAGTGAATCCAGGCTGCGGCAATTCCAACAGGAACTAACATTTAAATGTCCTGATGGTGATAAGCGTATCTTTAGTTTGCATGTCCGAATGACACCAGGGGATTGGCGACTTCATTTCTCTACAGAATTAGGGCCTGGTAAAATCATCATTGGCTATGTCGGACGAAAAATACAGTAATTATTGAACTCATTAAAGCAAGTAAACATCTCCAAAATAGTATATTTTGTGGTAAAAGAACGTCAATAGAAGTT
>NZ_JCACKS010000064.1:0-12155 GCF_059505505.1 Pelatocladus sp.
TTTCCCTCTCAGGGCTTAAGCCACTGAGTTTCCCACATACCGCGAGGTTTTATGAGGGGATTTGAGACTATGTGTCTCATAGACGTGCAATGACTTGGTAAATAAATACTTGGTAAATATATATAAGTTAATTCATCTTGACCAAAACTTCTTTGATGGTACAGAGCAAGCAGATTTATCTGTAGAGTCAATTCAAATAAGAATAAACATAATTTTTTATTTCTTTAGGTAGATGACGCTTGTCTTGCAATTTGATATTTTCTGGATACAGTGGAAAGCCGAGGTTTTTAGAGAGACAGATAAAGCATTCCACAACCTTTGCAAGACGAGCGCCATTCAAATGGGAAACTACTTGCAAGTAAAAAAAATGCAGCAGACTATAAGAATTTGGGTTTTTTTTAGGCTTCACCCTGAAAGCTGTTGAGTTGTTGCAAAGCATAGTAAGCGATCGCCAAACTAACTCTAGCTTGTTCAATTTCCGAGAGATTTGTCCATTCCTGTTCACTAACTTGATTGACAACAGTTTCTGCGGTTTTTTGTGATTCGCTACTCCGCATAGCATAAGCGTACGGACGAGCCAAAACTAATAAATCATCAGATCCCCAACCGGGTAATACAGCCTGAACACATTCCACCAGTTGATTTGCCATTGATTGTTGGGTAGTAAAAATATCGGCTGCTTTTTGAGCGATCGCCTTTAACCATTGTTTTGGTACATCTGTAGACAGACGACTTTGTAAACTTTCTTGAAGTTGACCTATGATAATACTATCTGTATTATGATTGTAGGATGGAGCATGAGAAGTCCATAGCGCTTCTAATTGATTGTAAAAATCTTCACAGCGTGTCGTGAGTTCTTCTTCCAATACATCTTGCAGCACAAAATGTTCTTCCAAGTGGTGAAAATATTCTTCTGATTCCTCATCACCCGGATTCCAAGGATAAGTACCATCCTCTGGTTGCAGGAGTGCTTCTAAAAATTCAAGTTCTATTTGAGAGGGGATGGTTTGAAGATTTTCTAAACCGTTGATTTGTTTGTTCATTTGTCGTCTCCCGATCAATTATTTTATGGTATTTACAGCTACAGCTGCTTGGAACTAATTTCCGCACATCAAGTCTAATTATCCTGAGTTTTTTTATAAGCTTTTTGTTGAACTTGGAAATAGAAAGCCAAAACTAGAGTCTAAATGCTAGCCGCTAAACAAGCAGAATGAAGATTTAGGGATTTTACTCACCTGTTTGTGGGTAATTACTTCCAAAATTTCATTGACAAAAAATGGTAAACTACATAACAAATAAACTGACTGGAAGAGCAATATAAAACTCATCAAATCAGCTTCATTCGCTTTTGTTTTTTACCGTTGTGCTTTTAACTTAAGAGTTTTCAATCATAAACTCCCAAGGGTGACTATTTCTACTACCGAACTTTAACAGCATTCCTGGTTCAAGCAAAACTTCCTGGTGGTGGATTTGTTGCCAGTCATTTTTAGTAGGTTTAGAAATCCAAGTTGTACCATAGGTAGAGTTTTCTCTGAGGTAATATGTTCGTACTGGAGTAGGGCCTGTGAAAGTATTTCGACACAAGATTTCTGCTTGACTCCTGGAAACAGATGGTTGTGGAATAACAATGTCATTATCTGTAGTACGACCGATGCGGGTAACTCCGGTTTTCAGTTTATAGGTTATGCCAGCCGACCTCAAGGAAGCCAGAGGTAGCAGTGAAGCCATACCAGGTATGGAAGTTTCTGGTAGTTCTGTATTACCCTCTTCATAACTCCTGATTAATTCGCCATCAAATTGTGGGTGTAAATAAAGAACAGGTAATGTCCATGCTAGTTGATTAAATCTATAAACAGCCAATAAATTTTGTCTAGCCTCTGCTACAGCATAATCGATTGGTTGTCGCTTTCGCAAAGCTTGGACAAAAGCATGAATAAAAGTCAGACTTTCCTCATCAGCAATTTGATCACGCATTCCTAAAACCGCAGGTACGCCATTGCGAATCAGCACCTCTGCTAAACTGCTACAAGGTATTGCCTGACCATTGACAGCAGCAGGTTGCGCTCCCCAACAAGCATTTAAAACCGCTAATTTAACTCCCGTATGGCTGAGTACTTGTGCCAATTCCATGCCATTGAGACGCATATCAGGACGCAAATGTAAATACCCGCCATCAGGACCTCGCGAACCATGACCCCCATAAAAAAAGATATTGTAATTTCTGGTTTCTAGTTCTTGAATCAACTGCTGTGGGGTTGGTTGCACTAGTGTCTTCACAATACAAGGAGCATATCCCTGGGAATGACTTCCCACTATAGAGCCGTTAGAAAGGGTTTGCTCTAAAATATCAGCTTCTTTATCTAACTGGAGATTCTTTTCATCTTCTCCCAGAACTAGCAGGATATTTAATGTCTGATCAGTTCGCAACCGCAGTAGTAGGGGTTCAACTTCATTAGTAGTACGACTAAATAAAATGTTTGGAGATAGTGACATTGCTGACTGACCAACTTCACGCTGCATAATTTCCCACGGCAAAGCAGTTAAATTTGGGTCACGAATCTCTAGTCGAAAGCGCAAACGTGTACTTTGGCCAGTGGCAATACCACTACTGTATTCCAGACTGCCCAAGATTGGCCCGTCAAATAACCAACGCCACAGGCTAATTCCCAAATATTGCATCAGACGACTAGTGTAACTTGTGATTCTACCAGAAGTTGGTGAAAGCAACTCATTGGGAAGTGGGTTTGATGCTGGGGGTATGGCTGTAGGGGAAATATCTATACAACTGTCCGGAGCAAACATCTCTTGCCACTTTCGCCAAGCTTGAGTTAACTCTGCTGACCAGACGCAATCGTGGATATCACGGGCGCCAGGGTAGGGAGCTTCAAACACACAAATAGCGAAGTGATCGGGACCAGCATTGACCAGACGCTTAACCGCCAAGTTCAGGGATGGATTCATTACATACAAACATCAAAATCAAAAATTTCCAATAAGACAAAAACAAAAGACAAAAATAATTGACTTCTGTTGATTTTTTCTTTTAGCTTTTACCTGTATTATTTCAGGTTGATACTAGTTTATCGAGTTTTTGACTATTGAGTGTTAGCCACACAGATTAGCCTGTTATGGAGTTGAGCCTCCTTGATTTAAAGATGCAGGTGTGCGCTGAGGCTGCTCTCCACATTGAGCAACAATTTTCGGTAAGGGTGTAGAGCTACCGTCCAATAATTTTTGATATTCGGATTCGGATAATTTAATAGTGTAGACTTTGCCCTCTTTCACCACAGGTTTTCTATTTATAGGAGTTAATGGATCGGGTGGGTTTGTGGGTGAAGTGAAACCGTCTCCAACAGAGCATACTCGCAAAGATATTGACTCATCTGGATTTGAATCTTCTGTTGTGGTTACTTTGCTCTTAATAATTTTCAACACACTACCAGCAGGTGCGATCGCGCTTTGTGGAGGTGATGTATTTGTTAATAACTCTATATCAGTCGTGGTCTGAATGACATCAGGGCGATCGCTTGGCTGAGATAGTCCAACAGACGGCTTTAATGTCACAGAGGGAGTATTATTATTAATTGTAGGAATTCGAGGCTCATTTTCTTCTTTACCAAAAATCCCTCCATTGAGCATCCATAAAGTCCCAAATAAACCTGCGGCTAGAACTAATCCTATAAGAATGACAAACTGTAGTGGGACAGATCTCGGCCGCTTACTTGGCTGTGTGTCTGGAATGACTTGAGTTTTTCGAGAATAACCACCTTCTGTTCTCGATTGTAGGGTTTGAGGTAGATGAGTATTGCTGGTAAGAGAAATATCGGATATGTCGGGTAAGACTAATTGTGGTTTTGTCTGTGGTTCTGAGTACTTGTATTGATAGTGTACTAGGGCGATAGTGACATTATCGTGTCCATTTTGAGTGTTAGCAATTTCTAGCAATCTTTCGATCACGTTTGCAACATCAGTCTTACCCTGAATTAATGGTAAAATTTCTGTTTCCCAATACTGTTCCACACGGTCAAAATCACTCAATCCATCGGAACATAGCAGGAAAATACAATCTTCGTCGAGAATAAAGCGTTCAGCAGAGGGATGCAAGGAAGTGCTAGGACTCATTCCTAAAGCTTGCACCAATGAACCAGAAGCACCTTGTTGTATGGCATCTCGGTAAATAGCATAGCCGAGGCGCACTTCACGCGAAGCGACATCATCATCAAGAGTCACTTGATAACAACCGTGGCGTGTAATCCAGTAGGCACGACTATCACCAACATGAGCAATGTACATTTCATGAGCAACAGGCAAAGCCATTACCAAGGTTGTTCCCATACGCTGGCGTCCTTGGCGACTCTCGCTATCGTTGCGCTGGCTGATTTTGTCGTTAGCCGTCGCAGCTGCTTGCTGTAAATCTTCTAAGAGCGAATTTGGATCAAGGTGATCGTAAGGAACCTTAGTAAGTTCTTGTACCTGCTGTTGAATAGTTTCTATTGCCAAATTTGAGGCGACATTACCACCCTCATGTCCGCCGATCCCATCGCAAACGATCGCCAAAGCACTGCTAGAGTTGGGTGGTTTGCTGATAATGCTACCACTTGGCGGATAACAGGCATCTTCATTGCGTTGACGACTGGGGCCTGTGTCGCTAACTGTGGCAATTGTAATGGTGGGAGATTGAGAACTTCCTAATGTTGAGAGTCCTTTATCTACAACTGTGACTAGTTGTTCGGCAGCATAAATTTTTTCTGTGATCAGGGAGTGACAAATGTTTTCCAGAAATTCTGCGATCGCTGGTTTTGCTATATTTACCAACTGCTGCCAAAATTCCCCTAACTGTGATAAGCTCGGTACATAATCTTCTTCATAACGCAATTCCAACAGGCGTACTAACGAACCTTCTACCCTTAATAATTGAGGACTGAGTAAGCTAGAGGCAACACCTTCACTAGCCAGAGGTTGCCATAACTGTGCTATCTGCCATAACCAATTCAGTTGGCGCATTGATGTAGCATCACGCCATGCAGTGGTTAACTCACTACATAGTTGTACATCCAACGAAGTTGTACTATCTATAATATTGAGTGGGGGTTTTTCTAAAAGTAATATGTCTTGCCCTTGACTACCATCAGATGAAGAAATTACACCGTATACCTGTGGTACATGTAGGCGGTAGGGAATTAATCTTAAATAGGGTCTGATTGATTGTAATTTTTCTGGATCTGGCGTTTGAGGTAAATAACCAGGCTTAGTATCTAAAAGAATATATTTATCAATAATTAGATAACGAGTCGCCAATATTTCTCCAGGATTACCCAAATTCATACCATCTGCCACAGCCCAGAGGAAGCGTTTAGGTAAAGGTGTAGAGCATCGCTGGCAGAAGTTGTGGGTTAGAGGGTTGGGAGATTGACAAAGTTCATTTGGGCAATACAGGTTAGCCGCATCATTTTCCATAGTTTTCCCACCGATCAGCGATTGGCAATTTCTTTATTAGTATTAGCGACGATATCTAAACCGCTCATATTTTTTTATTTGAGATATCTAAAGTTTGGAACAATCATAAAATCTCGTGGTATCTGTGGAAACCCATCCCATAGACGGTGATGGATCAATAAAGCCAAGTGCGAACATGCGCCCAAACAAACAACAATGTTATTACTCTACTCTACAGTTACTCTGTAGGCTGCTCTGTCGCCAGAGCTTCATGAATTTACAACTTGTCATCTAACTATAACGCCTTCACTGCTACAACTACATTGTTTAGACTTATTACCCCATAATGAAAGAGGAGATCAGACTAGATCTTTACTTTTACTTTATAGGTAGAGAGGCATTCATAAAGAAACTTAAAGAAGACAGCTACTAGCTAGTCTTCACTCACTATTAGCAATTTGCTATAGCCAAGATTATATTAAGTTTATTACTTCGCCTACAACGTTAACTGCAAATTTAACATATTTACTCAGTTAAAGTGTAATTAAAGAGCATAATGAAAAAAAAATTCATCGCGCTGCTAACCCTGGTGATCTAATTTCTGAAGAATCACAAACCATGAAGGGGAAATCCAAACAACTTATCATAGATGCTTATGATATTACGAATGCGAGCATCCAAGTGGCCATAGACTTTGTTGTATGTCAGTCCAAAGGTCAAAAGGCTTTACACTATATTAAAGATGTCCAGGAGATTTCAGGACAATTGCTATTTGTCCAAGGAGGGAATCTGGTCTGGTGTTAGTCATGGGTTATTAATCAATAATGATTTATTGTTTTATTTTATTGTGATAAGAATTTATAAATTAAGTAATATAAATGAGATTATACCTCTTATGAAGAATCTTTATTTGAATTTGTGAATTAATACTTCATAGCTAATGACGATTGAATAAATTTAAAGGTTTTTTTAAGCGAAGGAGAATAAATTCGGTGTTGTCAGCCTGTCTGGGAATACGACCAGAACTATCGGCATAGTTATTATCGTTGATTACAAGTAGGGTTCTATTATCTACAGGTAATATGCTCTCTATAGTCACAAAAGGGATAGTGAAGATGCCTGCCTTGGTGATGTTTCTTCCAATCCTCTTAGGGTCAGATATATTTAGTAAATCTACTAACAATTGTTTATCAACAAACCCTTGGGCATCAATTTGTTTAATATTAATTTTATAAAGACGCTTGAATTGAGCAGGAGATTTAAAGGCAGAGTTATTAGGATCTCCTTGACGGTGATCACGTTCAATCACAATATATTCATGATCATTAATGGCAGTAAGTTCACCGATCGCATGGCTTTGATGCTCTAGCTGATAAGAGAAAATTTGTCCTGTGTATTGCTTGCTGGCTAAGTCAAATTCATGAATTAACAGGCGCTGCTTCAGAGAGTCACCTTTTAAAGATCCTTCTAACAATACATAAAGTTTTGTACCACTACTGTTGATCGCCATACCTTCAAAACCTTGAGAACGACCCAGGTTTGCGGCGATAACTCTTGCTTGTTCGTCAGGTAAATTAATCAATTCTGGGTGATCAGGTGATTTTACAAAATCTAACTTACCAATATCCAAAAAATTGGGTAGAGAAATAGGAGGATCTAGCAGTTCACCATTTTGTCCTACATGTAGTAGGAAGGGGCCAAATTCGTCCCCCAACCAATAGCTACCGTCACTAAGACGCTGGAAAGACTCTATATCAAAATCTCCTCCTGTCAATAAACGATTTGTTTTGATTGCTGGACTAACGGAGATAGTGCTATCTGGATAAAATGATTGATCTGCAATAATAGGAAAACCAACTTTACGATTTTTATCATTTAGTTCTAAAAAGCTTTGACGATCAAACCAAGAGAGTCTTTCTCCGGTTTGCAGATTCACAGGAAAAACTTTACCTGTAGTAAAATCAGGTTCGACTGCATAAATACGCAATCTGTAATCAGGCGAATTAGCCTTGCTGCCAAAACCGTTATCTGAAATGACTAGATAAGTGCCTGCTTTTGGTCCTTTGACAACCGCAGAAAAACCTTGTACAGGTTGAGCATGAAGAAAAGGAGTTGTGCGATTTGTCTTTTTAAATTGAGCTGTTGTTGAACCGAAGGAAAATGTATCTGCGCTTAAGACAGAACGTCCAACAAGTTCTGCTGCTTCGGCATAGGAGTAAAAGAGTAACACTAAAATGACAATAGGCTGCGGCAATAGCCAAGCAGCCAGAATTTTGAGGATATTGAGCATTGAAACTCGTTACTATTTTGGAGTTAACAGTAGGGATGGTTTTAGCTGGAATAGCTATCAGCAGAAGTCAAATCCAGCTAAACCAGCTCTTACGGGAGTTAGGAGTTAATAATTTTTAGAACTAATAACTCAACCCCTAGCTCTATTGGTTGTCAGGTACTAGTTGGGGAAGTCCCATGCTGTAGTTAGTGACACGAGCAGAGAGATTGTAACTGATTTCGCCCTTTTGGAGAAGCGATCGCAGAAAATGCTCTAAGACAGACCCAATACGGCGCAAGTTATAATCTGTTAGGTCTGCGCCACTATATGCTTCTACTTGTTCATCAAACTTGTGATAAATCTTTCGTAGAGCATCTTCATTCCAATTAAATTCGTTGTCTGGGTCCACATCCAACGTCAAGACTTGATTGCTGGGAACTAGTTCGCCATCTTGATCAATTTCTGCCGCAAAAATACGGATATGCCGGGTTGTGGACTTAAGTAGCATTGGGTTGTCGTCCATAACAGTTTGGTGATTCAGGTTATAGCAGTTCTCGTTTGACTAGAATACAAGCAATCTATCGAAGACGCCACGATTAGCATAATATCTATCAGGCTTTTAACTTTTTGGGATAAGCATAGTTCTATCTTAATCTTGATCTCAGAGGGAAAGGGACAGGGAGGATAAGGAGGACAAAGGAGAGGATAAACAAAAACATCAATCCCCAATCCCCATTACCCCTTATCCCTTACCCCTTATCCCCAAAGGGGACCCCTACCTTCCCCAATCCCCAATCCCTAGTTGAATCCCCATGAATCTTTAGCTAAGATGGCCGCCACAACCCTTTAATAGAAAAAATCTATGGTTGTCATAGGTAAAAAGTTCATCTGCTTGGAGAAGACAACGGGAGGTGTCATCAGATTGATGCCCAAGTTTATGAATGAGGACAGCTAAAGTTCATCCTGATTTTATTGATTTGGAGATGTTGTCTTGATTTTTGCGCGATAGAAGAAAATTTTTAGTTGATGAGGAACCCCTTTGGATGCATAACTGTCAAGTTTTTCGTACATGTCCAGCCAAAGGAATTTTAAAGCGGTATACTCGGCTGGAATAATTGCAACTAAGCTTATATTTTATATCAAAATAAAAATTGTTACCGATGATGAGTTTCCCTATAAATAACTTGTAAGTCTTTATCAACTAGAAAAATCGTACATCCACTGATTTTACGTAAATTTCCCCATGACAATGACGGGCTTTCATTATGTAAAAGAAAATCCGGGTTTATACTTACGTATAAGCACGAATTTATAAGTAAAATCCCAAACTCTTATTGACGTAAAGATAAAGTTGATGTAAAAACCTTTAAAAAGCCAGAACAAGTTCTTACAGAAACTTTATTGTATACAATCTTAAAAACTGAATAATAGTTATGGCTGTTCAACTACAGCATTTACTGCAAAATCTGAGTCTTGACATTAGTCTTGACATTAAGAGTCTAGATAGAAACAATAGCAGGAGAAGCAAAATGAAATGCAAATTTCGTTCAAGGAAAGAAAAAGATTGATTCAAACAGTTTGGATTTCAAAAAAATATAAAGAAATTTTGCTCTTAGATATAGCCCCTCACCTCTATCACCAAAAAGTAAAGGAATCCTAAAAACTATGAACTCCAAAGTATTACCACGCCAAATAAATAATATTGAAGTAAGCGTTTATGAATGTGAAATACATCTCAAATTTCGATTGATTGAAGAAAAAAGTTTATTAGGCGATCGCGATCAACTTTTGCAGGTGTTGCTAGATGCTTTACTCACCGAAGGATCTGATGAATTTTTAGAGACTCTGCAAGCTTCTGTGAAAGCGCAGGAAATTTCAGAACTAAAAGCGTCACCACAAATGCGACGCCAGTTAATGCGTTTACGTAACTCTACCGAAAATACTTAATCTTGAGGTCTATTTGAGATTTGTAATTATCAGGTTTATTTTGTGTCTTGTATTGGGCAGGAAATAGTGAGCTTGTTTAAGTTTACTTGTTAGATAATTTACTCTTTCCATAACCCGCTTGTGTAACCCAATCCTGTAGTTATCAAGTTAAGTCTAACCCTACTCTACGAGAAGCTTTTTTCTAGGCGTCTAGGGAGAGACACTATTACTTTTACAGTAGCCTTCATCCTTTGCACTACAGATACTGAGTGGGTGCGTACTAAGAGCATTTTTTACCCTGCTTTCTGGCAAAATTTAAGTTTTGCAATTATTTTCCAGGGTATTCCTAGACTCAATTTGCTCTTACTGAATATCTGGAGGAATCGAATTGTTACAAACTGCAAAATTCAGAAATTGGGGTTCAAGATTCTGAATTCTGCTTTTGGATTATGCTGATTGAGGAACTTCGAGTTTCCTGTTTTTTTATCTTTTTATGTTTATTTTGCTAAACCATGTTCAAGAGCAAAACGAACTAACTCAGTTCGGCTATTAGTACCAGTTTTACTAAATAGTCGGCTGACATATTTTTCAACATTGCGGACGCTGGTTTCTAGACGACGAGCAATTTCTTTGTTCATCAAACCTTCCGCTACCAAATTTAAAACACTCTGTTCTCGCGGAGTTAAGTCGATTGTAAATGGAGGTGGAGACTGAGCGATCGCATTTCTCTGGGTCAACAAGGCCTTGATTTGGGCGATTTGATTAGCCAGATCGGCAATATCAGGTGTTTCGCCTTCTTCAGTTGTAGTTGGTATTTTGCTCGCACGACGCTTGAGTAGGTTTTCGACTATTGCCACTAACTCATCAGGATCGAAGGGCTTTGGTAGATAAGCATCAACACCAGCTTGATAACCCTGGATGCGATCGGTTGTCATGCCTTTTGCGGTTAAAAATATCACTGGCAATGCTTGAAAACGGGGGTCTTCACGTAGTTGTTTGAGGAATTGATAACCGTCTACCTGGGGCATCATAATATCAGAGATTACCAGGTCAGGTGTATTTTGTTGCATTAATTCCCAACCTTCACGAGCGTTACTGGCAACTTGAACGCTGAAACCGCTTTCCTGTAAATAATCTTTTACCGCTTCACGCAGTCCCGGTTCATCATCTACCAGTAACAATTGTGCAGACATTTACAGTTTCCTTTCTTCGACTTTATCTCCAATTTAGCAGGGTGTTGGTCATTACGCATTCAAAGGTAATAGATTGGCTGGCCGAAACATGAAATTAAATACCAATCATTTATGGCTTTTGTGCTTTACACTAATAATCCCGCGGGTATTTTATTTTCACGCTAATACCTAAAGCTTAGGCAAAAAATTTTAAGTCGGCGATTTTAACCCTGGTGTACCAAAGTTTGCATGAGGTAGGGCGTGAGAGATCTTAACCTATCTCAAACATAGGAAGATTGTATTCCTTGTCTTTCTGTCTAGCTGAACTTATGCAGGCTAATGCAGCACTTGCTAATCTCAATACTCGCTCTTTTAAAGTAGAAATACTCAATATCAATGCCTGAAACACACTATGAAAGTGAGGATTTAAGTAGAAATTGTGTAAGCCAAGTTTTTGATTGCACTCACTCTGCTCGAAATTTAAAACCTCTGCATGAATCATTGTACTAATGCGGTGTGCAGCTAGTTGCAGTTGTTCCACATCACGTTCAGTAAACTGATGAGACTTAATAGTGCCAACATGTAGTACTCCTACCACACCTTGTTTGAGCAATACTGGTATGCCGACAAGTGATTTCAGATCTTTTTGTCGTAGAATTGGACTAAAGATATCTACCTCAGACACATTATCCAATATCATTGGCTTCATAGTTGCGGCAATGCGGCCAGCTATACCATGCCCAATGGGAATACGGATATTTTGTGCTATCTCTTCCTCAAGTCCGATACTAGCGTATACATCTAGATTCTGCTGATCTCTAACAGGTAATAAAATAGTGACAGTATCTACACACATGTATTCTTTCAACCACTCAAGCACTTTTTTGAGCGATGTCTCAAACTTGTCAGCTGTGTCGTTCTGTTCTTCACCTATAAAGACATTCCAACCTTTATAGAAACTTGATAAACCAGATTGATTTTCCCAATATAACATTATAAAACTCCTGTTAATACAAAACTCAGAAATTACAGTAATATTGCTAAAAATTATAACGTTTATACAAATTTTAGGTATGGCGATTAAATTGTTTAAAATATAAATTTTTAATGAAATTGTGAAAATATAAACTTTGAGATTGGTAATTAGTAAAACTTATTCAGCAGATTGAAACGGCTCTTTAAACATCCGAATAAAAGTAGTTGAGGACTCTATCTTTAGATACTCACTTAATAGTGAGGCTCGTAGTGAGCCACATTAAGGTTTACACCTTATAAAGCTACAAATATTTGACTATATTTTTAGTAAGCTGTTCAGCATTTAAATTGGGTATAATAAAAAGCCGAATTCAGTA
>NZ_JCACKS010000065.1:0-12031 GCF_059505505.1 Pelatocladus sp.
CAACACTGATTCGGAGTACCGAATACAGTGTGGGGCTTCTTTTGGTTCAAGCTAAAATTATCTTTACATATAGAAGTTCCCAAATTTTGACATGCAATTAACTATAGGTTAAAAATTTTATCTAACTCAGTAAACCAAAAATACCTAATACTTTCCTCTACTTCTCTGCACTTTTATAATTTTTCTAAAAAATACTTAGGTGGATGAAAATAAACATAACCCAAGGACCAATAACTAATGACGACTCTAACAAATTAACTTTAGTTGTGCCGATATACTTATTATGTATACAATATCTCAAAGCGATCCCGTCCGCCTCGAAATCTTCAAAAACCTCTATCAATTTATCGCCGAACAAATGGGAATTGTTCTGCAAAACACAGCAGCATCAGTCAATATCAAAGAACGCCTAGATTTTTCCTGCGCCATTTTTGATGCTTCAGGATTACTAGTTGCTAATGCCCCTCATATTCCTGTACATTTAGGCTCAATGAGTGAAAGTGTTCGTAGTTTGATAAATGATAAAGGTGACACCCTCAAATCAGGAAATGTTTATCTATCTAATAATCCCTATAACGGCGGAACACATCTCCCTGATGTCACAGCTATTACTCCCGTTTTTGATGAAGACGAAAAACAAATTATTTTTTATGTAGCTTCCCGTGGACACCAAGCTGATATCGGTGGAATTACTCCTGGTTCCATGCCTCCTCATAGTACCACAGTCGAAGAAGAAGGGATTATCTTTGATAATTTTCTCTTAGTTGAACAAGGCAATTTTCGAGAAAACCAAGTACGAGAAATACTCTTAAATCATCCCTATCCTGCTCGTAATCCTAACCAAAACATCGCTGATTTTAAAGCACAAATAGCTGCCAATGAAAGAGGAGTACAAGAACTGCGGAAAATGGTTTCTCAATATGGACTTGAAACAGTCCAAGCTTACATGAAATTTGTCCAAGATAATGCCGAGGAATCAGTTAAAAAAGCGATTGATGTTCTCAAAGATGGCTCATTTATTTATGAAACGGATGACGGCGCACGCATTCAATTAAAAGTCACAATCAATCGAGAAAATCGCAACGCTACGATTGATTTTACAGGCACATCTGGACAATTAAATACTAACTTCAATGCTCCTAAAGCCGTCACGCAAGCAGCAGTTTTATATGTCTTTCGGACTCTGGTTGATGACAGCATACCCCTCAATGCTGGCTGTCTGAAACCACTAGAAATAATTATCCCTTCTGGCTGTATGCTAAATCCAACCTATCCAGCAGCAGTAGTAGCCGGAAATGTAGAAACATCCCAAGCCATTGTCGATGCTTTATATGGTGCTTTGGGTGTAATGGCTGCTTCTCAGGGAACGATGAATAATTTCACCTTTGGTAATGACCGTTATCAATATTATGAAACGATCTGCGGTGGTGCTGGCGCAGGGACAAATTTTGATGGTACTGATGCAGTCCATACCCACATGACTAACTCCCGGTTGACCGATCCTGAAGTTTTAGAAACTCGCTATCCTGTTTTAGTAGAAAGCTTTAGTTTGCGTCCTAATAGCGGGGGTAAAGGAAAACACTCAGGTGGAGATGGCGTCATCCGTCGCATCAAATTTTTAGAATCGATGACAGCTAATATCCTCTCTGGACATCGGCTGATTCCTCCCTTTGGATTAAATGGTGGAGAAGCAGGACAAGTAGGACGCAACTGGATACAACGTCAAGATGGAACCCAAGAGAATCTAGACAGCACAGCGACAGTGCAAATGCAAGCAGGAGACATTTTTGTCATCGAAACCCCTGGTGGTGGTGGATTTGGGGAAAAAGCTAAGGATTGAAATCTCTTAGATGTCACCAACAAAAACCAGCTGCTAAATGTTTTATTTGGTGCAAGATGTCAATATGCTTACAAAACTCAACTGCTGTTGTTTATAAAGATAAACTAATTTATTAATTTTTAGTATTTATTTACATATTTCTTAGAATCTATTTCAGTTTGTAACTATTTACCTATATCTTTATATCTATTCCTTTAGACTTATCTAAAACAGAGAAAATTTTTCAGGATAAAGAAAAATGCCTTCGGTAAACTTTATTTGTCATAATTTTTTTGTTGCTGTTTCTTTTGTAGCTTGTATTATTGGTTTGTTTTTACTGTGGGATAATAAACAGCAAAAAGATGATGCAGATGCAACAGAGGTCATTTTATTTAGAATGACCTTTTGTTACTGGTTAGTTTACTGTGTTGCTTTTGGAATTGAAAAATTAGTGTTTCCTCACTGGGAAGCAATACATATGACTTTGAGGATTACAACAGCTTTGTCATATTTCTTAACATTTTCTTGTATTGTTAGTCTGCCTCTACATAAGTTTGCAGTTCGCCAAGTTGAGTAATAGTAGAACTCTTGCATGAATTCTCAAAACACCAGTATTACACCTTATTTAAGTTAAGTTGGCTGGATGAAAGCGTGGGAGTGTCAAATAAAAAAAGGGGTGAGGAACATAGCCTACACCCGAAAATAATTAGGATTTGAGAATTTGAACTTCGGAACTAATTTCAGCAATTGCGAATTCCAAATTTTAGTTCCGAACAGGAACAACTGAACCTTGACCAAAAAATTTGGGAGGTTCAGCGAGAGTATAAACTTGGGTTTCTGTGGCGATCGCCTTTCTCAGATGCAGTGGCAAATGCAGCATACCTAAAAGCGCTATCCCATCAAACATGCGGAATCCACCACTAGTTTTTGCTTGCAACAGCAGATCTACCTTCTCTGGGTCAGGTTGGGTGTTGATCTTTAACTGCGAAGCTAGGATAAAACCCCACGGTCTGCCATAAGTACAGGTATGGCTACTGTAGGACTGCACATTGGGAAAAACCGCATTTAGTGTTTTTGCCAACCGTGCATGGAGATTTAATTCCCCTGGTGACACAGGGCCTGCTTGGACGACAAAAAAACCATTTGGTGATAATACACGACTGGCTTTTTCAAAGTATTCTTTGGTAAATAATTGAAATGATGGCCCTGACTCAATTGGATCACTAAGATCAGAGATAATTACATCCCATTTCTCATCAGTGGTATCCAAAAAGTCGAGTGCATCTGCAATTACCACATGCAAACGTGGGTCATCAAAGGCGTTTTGATGCATTTCACTTAGGTGTTGCTTGCAAGCTTCCACCACTTCGCCATCAATGTCAATCATCACGACTTTATCTACTGTCTGCCACCGCAAGACTTCTCTCGCTGTAGCTCCTTCGCCGCCACCAAGAATTAGTACCTTACGTGGTGCGCCATGAAAAATCATTCCGGGGTGAACCAACGGTTCATGGTATAAAAATTCATCACCAGTACAAGATTGCCACTTACCATCGAGGACTAGAGCCTTACCATAGGTTCCTGTTTCCACAATGTACATTTCTTGATATTCAGTTTTCTGGTAAGCAAGTACCGCCGTTACCCCATGAGCATAAATATCCCAAGGAGTGATGTACTCATTTACCCAAAAATCTGCACCGACTTCGCTACCTGGCATAAGATTCTTCTCTCTACTTCCAATATCATGTACTCACCAACAGAGTCTGTTCCAACTCTTTAATTGTTGATTGGATACTGGGTGAAAACCTACCACGAGGAAGTGTCATTAGTACATGTTTGCTGGCTTGGAAAGCCTCTACAAGGTATTCGCAAGCTTTCTCCGGTTTCGTATGTTGACCACAGGTAAACACATCTACTGCTATGTAGCCGTTTTCTGGCCAGGTATGAATCGATATGTGAGATTCGGCCAAAAGTGCCAATGCAGTTACTCCATAGGGTTCAAACTGATATGATATCTCTTTGAGCAGAGTAGACTTTGCTGTCTTAGCAGCTGCTTGCAAAGCCTCTCTAATGAACCCGATGTCATTCAGTAAACTGATTGGACAGCCGTAAAGTTCCAGAATACAGTGTCTGCCAACAGGAACCGAAGATAATTCCTCGGTGGGGTAAGATTGCTTTTCCAATTCTTCCACCTTATACAACAACTAACGAGAAATTCACCTCCAAGATTGGTTTTGCTACTTCTTGGAATTTAAATTTGCTGTAAGACTAGAGATTTTTATGCTTTTATGCACAGAACTATGATTATTACATAAATGTAGAAATAAATGCAGAATTTTTTAAAATTGCTACAGGATAAGGGTTTGGAGTGTGAGGGGACAACTAATCAGTTAACAGTGATCAGTTTAATTTGATAACTGATCACTGTTAATTGTTAACTGATTCATCCCCGATCCCCATTTTTTACGGTGTAGGTGTGGCTGTTTCGCTAGATGTAGGTGTAGGTGTTGATTCAGATGTCGGGGTGTCGCTTGGTGTTGGTGATGGTGGGGGAGTAGGATTTTCTACATTTAAAGTCAGTTGATATGAAAGTGGCTGCGAACTGCGTGACACAACTACAAACTCGTAAAATCCGCTTTCTGACAGTTTACCTGACCACGATCGCTTTTTAGAATCTTCCAAAAACACATACTTTCCAGTGGGCGAATAAATTGACCACAAAAGTTGCGGATTTGCTGCTAATTTCACTTCCATTAACTGATCTTGGCGCAGATCGGCAATGAAAACTTTACCTGCTGAACTTTTGAGATTACCGCTAACTGTTTTGCTAGTAGCATTAGGATCAAAATTAATCTTCTGGAAAGCACTTCTAGCAATAATGGCGTTGAGTTTATCAGCAACAAAAGCGTGCCAAACTTGTCCAATGGGCTGATCGATAAAATTCTTGCTTTCCTGTTCTGGAAATTGCTGAAAAAATGCTGCATCTCCTAAATCATATAAAGCCCGGCTCGATACATTTAAGTTATTGGCTTCTACTTTCCAACGATCGCGATCGCCTCCTTGGTAAGTACCTAATTTTTGTCTGCTTTGTGAACTCAACAGTGTTAACTTTTGCAGTAATTGATCAGCAGTTTTATCCCATTGCGCCCGTAATTGTTCATCTGCTGGTTCATTGGTGAGACTGCGACGTTGCAAACTAGGATTGTTCTCCCAAAATATTTGATTTACCAAATTCACATAAAAGTTTTCATCAATACCTAAACGCTGACGGCGATCGCGTAATCTTTCTTTGCGCGCCCGTTCTGCTGAGGAATATTGGGCGAGGGGATCAAGGGGTTGCTTAGTGGGGCTAGACGTTGGTGTTGGCTGTGGTTCATCATCAAAACGCGATGAAAGCAAGCTGTTTGCTCCCCACACAGCGATGACAGCAGATGTTGTCAGTAATAAAAATACCAAGATGATTTTGTCTGGTGTCCACCAGATGTGAGGAGTGTGAGGGGTCGCAGATGTGGAAGGAGATGGGGATTTGGGAGGATGGGGAGATGGGGATACAGCTAGAGTTACGGTGGTGGTTGGTTCTGGGACTCGGACGGGGGCAGGAGGTTGAGTTGGCGGATAATAGGACGGGGGTGGATTGAGGACTTGCAGGACTTGCTGGGCGCTTTGATAACGTTGTTGCGGAATAGGAGAAAGCATTTTATCTAACACTACTCCCAAGGTGGGACTAAGGCTAATTTCTCGTCGCCAGTTCCAAGCAAGGGTGTTGTCATCGATTAGTTCAGACGGTTGTTTCCCTGTTAACAACACCAATACTGTTGCTGCTAAAGCATAAAGATCGCTATGAGGTTCTACCGATCCTGTTTGCATTTGTTCTGGGGGCGCATAACCAAATTTCCCCAGTAAGGTGGCTGGTGGTGTTACAGCACCTGTATTTGGTTGGTAATATTGGGAGACGACAACTGCTGCTACTTGTTTGACGCCACCAAAATCTATCAGGACTGGTAAACTTCCTTCAGTTCGTCGTTGGTAAGGGGAGGTTTGGGGGAGTTTGCAAAGCATCAAGTTATCCGGAGAGATATCGCGATGAATGACTCCGAGAGAGTGGATATACTCTAGTACTGGTAAAATTTGTAGCAAAAGCTCAGTTATTTCTGATTCTGTGAAGCGTAAACCTTTTTGGAGACGCTCATCTAGTAAGGAACTATAAGTCTGTCCTTCTACATAATCCTGCACTAAAAATAAGTACTCTTTGCCACTAAAATTACTGCGGAACAGTTCGCGGAAACGGGGAATTTGCGGATGCTGTAGCTGGTAGAGAACAGTCGCTTCTCTTTGAAATAATTCTTCTGCTTTTTTTAAAACGTAAGCAGTTTGGACTTGGGGAAAAAATTCCTTTAAAACACAAAGTTCTCGAAAGCGGTTAATATCTTCAGCTAAATAAGTACGTCCAAACCCTCCTTGACCAAGTTGACGCACGATTAAATAGCGATCGCCCAAAGTTTGACCCGGTTGGATACCCTGATTATTTCCAGCATCCAACTTTTCGCCGCAATGTAAACAAAAGCGACTACCATACGGATTCTCATGTCCTTTGGAGCAATAAACTTTCATAGTCATTTGTCAATTGTCATCGGGGATTGGGGAGCGGGGAGCAGGGAGCAGGGAAAGGGGATTGGGGACACGGGGACACGGTGAATATTTTTGATAGATTCTCCGCGTCTCCTACTCTATACGTCTGCGCGTCTCTTCCCTTTTCTCCTTTCCCCTTTCCCCAATCCCCAATCCCTAATTTGCAGATTCTAGTTTACTGACTTGATCGGCTGCGATCGCATACCATATCTGACCAAATTTACTCTGATCCAGTTTCGCATTTCTAGGGCGTTGTCCCGGAAATAATCGGTCAAATTTTCGATTTGTTTCTGTCTGAAGTTGCTCGATGGTATAGTTTCCGAATTCTCCAGCTTGGGCTTGTTTGCGCCAAGTTTGTAAGCTGCTTTGGCTATAAGTTCCTAGTTGACTGCGGGCATCTGTACTGAGTTGAGCTTGTTCTATTTTTTTTAATAAATTCTCTGCTGTACTGTACCATTCTTCTCGTAACGCTTCATCTTTAGAGTCAGAGGTCAGAGAACGCCCTTTTAATTCTGGATTGTTAGTATAAAAAAGTTCATTGACTATCTGATTAAAAAATCCTTCTGGTACTTGTAGCTGGGCGCGGCGATCTAAAATTTGGCTGATGCGGGTTCCTTCTTTGTTGTTAGGATTACTCACTGGTTTAGTAGGAGAATCAGAACCATCAGGTAATGTGGGGAGGGTGATCGTAGGAATAGTAATTGATGATACGGCTTGAATAACAGCATTGACCACCGCCCAAGAACCAACAAGAGTCAAAGCAACTACGGTGGTTCCAACCATACTCATAGCAAAAGGACGTAACCACACAGGTAAAGGTAACTTTTGAGCGATCGCTTGGGTTTTGTTGTGGAATCTTGTCGCCAGCGCTTTGACGCTCTTTCGCCCTGGTGCAACTACCATTGTCTTGAGTTTGGTGACGTGGGGATTGACAGATTTGATTGGGACTGGTGATTTTAAATCTTTGAGGACTTGATTAGCATTTTGGTAGCGATCGCTTGGTTTATAAGCCAGCATTTTTTTTAACACTGCTTCTAGACTAGGATTAACTTTGATTTCTTTTCCCCAGTACCAATTACCCTGATAGCTATCGTAAAGTTTTTGTGGTTCTTTTCCTGTCAGCAATACCAGCGCGGTTACTGCTAATGAGTACAAATCGCTGCTAGGAAAGGCTTTTCCTTGCCGTAATTGTTCCTCCGGCGCGTACCCTTTTTTACCCAAAATAGTGCGTATTCCACCCATTTGAGTAAACCAAAAACCTTGAGAAGCGGGTAATTGTTTAACACCACCAAAATCAATTAATACTGGCTGTTTATCAGAATGTCGCCAAATCAAATTATCGGGAGAAATATCACGGTGAACTACATTTTGAGAGTGAATATAAGACAACACAGGTAACATTTGTTGTAGGAGGGTAATTACTTCCTCTTCGCTAAAACTCTGTCTTTTATTCAGACGTTCTTCTAGCAAATCTAGGTAATTTTCACCTTCTACGTAGTCTTGCACCAAAAAGAAAAAATCATGATTACCTATTTTGGCTTGCAGTGAAGTGTGAAAACGGGGTATCTGGGGATGCTGGAGTTTTTTTAAGACACTAGCTTCTCGCTCAAATAATTGTTTCGCTTTTTTTAAATTTTGTTCTTCTTCTACTTGGGGAGCAAATTCCTTCAACACACATGTTTGAGCAGATTTTTTCATATCTTCCGCCAAATAAGTGCGGCCAAACCCCCCTTGCCCTAATAGTTTGATAATTTTATAACGCTTGGCAATAATTTCTTCTTGATGAATAGGCAAGGGTTCACCACACTGAGTACAAAAACGGTTACTCCCATTATTGACGTGCTGCTTACTGCAATAGACCTGCATGGTGCTGAAGAATTGATAAAGGGATTTATTATTAGCTACAACAAGGATAGCCGTGATTACGGTGGGGATTGGGTAAGAGGGACAAAGAAGACAAGAAAGACAAGGAAGAAAAACTAACCACTAACCAACAACCGATAATTAACAAAATAAAAATTATGAATACTGAATCTCAACAACTACGGGCAATCAGCGCATATACAGAATTTTTACAAACTCCTTTAGATACACTAATACAACAGCATGTCAACACTGAAGTCGAATCCAGGGTTGTGTCATTATTTCATGATGTAGCTTCTAGTGTACCTGCATACAAAAATTTTTTGGCAGAACAAGCAATAAATCCTGACTCCATCCAAACTCTTGCAGATTTCCAAGCCCTACCCTTGATTACTAAAGAAAATTATTTGTTACGTCACCCACTAGCAAACTTGTGTCGTTATGGAGATCTCAAAAACTGTGATATGATCGCTGTCTCTTCAGGTTCGACGGGAAAACCCACATTTTGGCCTCGTTTCTTCACAGATGAATTGCAAATTGCCACTCGCTTTGAACAGATATTCCACGACAGTTTTACTGCTGATACTAGACGCACTTTAGCTGTGATTTGTTTCACTTTGGGGACTTGGGTAGGTGGAATGTACACCACCAATTGCTGTCGCTATCTTGCTAGCAAAGGTTATCCCATCACCGTAATTACTCCAGGCAATAATAAAGAAGAAATCTTTCGCGTAGTACAGGAACTTGGTACTGCTTTTGATCAGGTTGTGCTGTTAGGATACCCACCTTTTCTGAAAGATGTAATTGATACTGGTATTAGCCGTGGAATTGAGTGGCAGCAGTATCACATAAAATTGGTAATGGCGGGAGAAGTGTTTAGTGAGGAATGGCGTAGTTTAGTAGGTGAAAGGGCTGGTTTTCAACATCTTTGCTATGACTCTGCATCACTCTACGGAACAGCAGATGCAGGCGTATTAGGTAATGAAACACCTCTAAGTGTCTGTATTCGTCGTTTTTTAGCAGCAAATCCAGAAGCTGCACGGACTTTGTTTGAGGAGTCGCGTTTACCTACCCTTGTACAGTATGATCCAATTGCTCGCTTTTTTGAAGTCAAAGATGGTGCATTAATCTTTTCTGGAGACAATGGTATTCCCTTAGTGCGTTACAACATCTTGGATACCGGGGGGATAATTACTTACGATGCTATGCTCAAGTTTTTGGCAGGCTATGGTTTCGACCCCATAGCTGAATTACAATCTTATGGCGGTAGAGGTGTGCGTTCTTTGCCTTTTGTTTACATTTTTGGACGCTCTAATTTTACAGTATCCTACTTTGGTGCAAATATTTATCCAGAAAATGTAACGGTGGGATTAGAACAGTCAGAAATTAAAGATTGGGTGACAGGTAAATTTGTGATGCAGGTAAAAGAAGATGCAGATAAGAATCGGTATTTATCTGTAGTTGTAGAATTAGCACCAGGGGAAGAAGCTAGTGATGCAAGAACACAAGTTATTGCAGCTTCGATTCTCACTCAGTTGCTGCGCCTCAACAGTGAATTTGCTAACTATGTTCCAAAAGAATACCAAACGCCACAAATTACACTAACTCCCACAGGCGATCCAGAGTATTTCCCTGTAGGGGTGAAGCATCGGTATACACGCAAGTAGTTGTTAAAAAGTAAAAAGTAAAAAGTAAAAAACCTCAGTTCGGGTTAAGGCTATTTTTCTATTTTTTCTACGAGATAATAGGGGTTGTAGCTAACGATATAATCAGGGTTTCAGCTTATCCCGAACTCAGGTTAAAAAGTAAAAAGTAAAAAGAGAATTCCCATAATTAAAATTAGGGGATTTGTTCGCGAAGCGTTCCCGAAGGGTAGCGGACGCCTTTTTTCACAGCATGAGTGTCTCGTAGGCGAAGCCTTCAAGGGAGAGTAAAAATCTTTTTTCTTATCCATAAATAATGGTGCTTAAACCATTTTTTCTTTTTCTTTCTTTTGCCTTTTAACTTTTAACTTTTGCCTTGTTTAGTGATTCTTACCTCAACCACAACTTGAATTACCTAGAATTCAGTAGCCTTGATTTCGATCTACCAAGTTTTTTAAGGGGCTACCTGTTTCAATACGCGCGATCGCATCAATAATGTAATCAACAACATCGTCAAGCGCACCAACTGCTGCCACATGAGGAGTAACAACAATCCTGGGGTGAGACCAAAATGGATGCTCCCTTGGTAAGGGTTCAGTATTGAAGACATCCAAATATGCACCAGCCAATTGCCCAGACTCTAATGCTTTCAACAAATCAGCTTCGATTAGGTGTTGACCTCTACCCACATTAATTAAGTAAGCGGCTTGTGGTAAAGCCGCAAAGGTTGCATGAGATAGAATTCCCTTCGTTGCAGTCGTTAAGGGAAGTAGATTTACAAGCACACAGCACTTACTCAAGAAAGCATTAAATTGCTCATTTCCAAAAAAGCAATCAATCCCCTCTATTTCTTTAGGGCTTTGACTCCAGCCTCGGACTGATAAACCTATAGTTGATAAGCGTTGAGCCACAATTCTACCCATAGCACCTAAACCTAAGACCCCGACTATAAACTGATATCTATTGGGTGTAAATAGAGGATTCCAACGTCGCAATTGTTGTAAATCTCGATAATCAATTACACGACACTTACATGCTAAAACCGATTGCATAACATAGTCGGCCATCTGTAAAGCCAATTTATTGGGGACAAGACGAGCAATCGGAACATCAGGGGGAAGACTAGAATCTTGCAAAATATGATCTACTCCAGCCCCTAGAGACAGAATGAGTTTGAGATTAGGGAACATCTGTAATGTGCCTAATGGTGGATACCAAGCCAGAACAATCTCAATCTCTTTTGGATCGCCTACTTCAGGCCAAACTCGCCAATCTATATTTGATCTGTGCTGCTTCAATCTGGCTATTAATTCAGTAAACCAAGTATCCGTTGGTTCTATTTCTGCGAGCATCAGTACTGCCACTACTAAACTATCCTCGTCAATTGACTTAAACTACTTACTGCTCCTTCAATACTTTCGCGATGTCCCAAACCACTCAGACGTAGATACCCTTCTCCCAAATCACCAAACACAGAACCAGGAACTCCTACAATTCCCGTAGATCGCATCATATAATCGAAAAATTGCCAGGAATCCCAATTTCTGGGAGACTTTACCCAAACAAACGGACTGTCAATAGCACCAAAACACTTGATTCCAACTGCTTCCAAAGCATTTCGGAGCATACGAGCATTTTGCAAATAATAATTCACGACTTCTTGGCACTCAAGTTGCCCTATACGAGATAAAGCAGCAAGCGCACCCATTTGTGCAATATTGGCAGTTCCCCAGAACTTAATTTCGTGCCTAATGCGCCAAAGAGCATTTAATTCCCCAGGGACTGTATTACAAATCGTTAGTTCCTGCGGAATCACAGCCCATCCTACTCTTAAACCTGTAAAATTTGCCCACTTTGAAAAGCTACCAATTTCAATTGCACATTCTTTTGCGCCCTCAATTTCATAAATACTCTTGGGGATGCTAGAAGTCGTAATAAATAAACTATGAACAGCGTCATAAATAATCACGGATTTATGTTCTCTTGCATAGTTTACAAGAGCTTCAAGCTGTGTAAATTGTGGTAAGCTGTTATGCATTTAAATTGTGATGACAGCGTCGCCTTTATTTTTGAGTTT
>NZ_JCACKS010000066.1:0-11977 GCF_059505505.1 Pelatocladus sp.
TTCCCTCTCAGGGCTTAAGCCACTGAGTTTCCCACATACCGCGAGGTTTTATGAACGTCTCGGCTTCCAAATAACTGATAACTGATAACTGATAAACTGATAACTGATAATTTATCTGTAGATCACCACAGGCTCAGAACAGCGTTGTTTCCAGCCAACCTTTTGGAGCATTGGTTGTCCATCATAGTCTGTAGCAGGTTTTCCTATACAAAGATAACCCAATGCTTCCCAATCATCAGGAACACAAAGTACTTGCTTGAGCTGGTCGTAATCGAGAATGGAAACCCAACCTGCGCTGTATCCTTGCTCTGTTAGGGACAGCCAAAGATTTTGGATCGCGCACACACAGCTCCATTTCAACGTTTCATCAGTCCAAATAGTGCCGATTGTGTAGCTTTCTTTGGGATATTCACAAAATACTGCTAAACCAATGGGAGCATCTTCAATTGCTTCCAATTTAAGACTTTTATGAAGCTTTATCTTGTCTTCCTCACTTGCCAGATTTGCTTCTGCTTTTGCTCTGAGCTTCAAGAAAGATTGCTTGAGTATTGCCTTAGTCTGTTGATTACGGATCACCACAAATCGCCAAGGCTCACTCAAACCAACTGAGGGAGCACAGTGAGCTGCGGCAAGCGCTTTTTTCAACACAGTTTCAGGAACATCGTCTTTCATGAAATGTCGTGTATCACGCCTCAGCCTCAAACACTGTTCTAACTCCATAAAGCTCTACTTTTCCTGTAAACGCCTGTACATAACAGCTTAACTGGGTCATCCAATTTTGGATTTTGGATTTTGGATTGACCTCCAGGATTTATCAGCTTTTTTATACCCTAGGAGGAATTATCGGTCAATTCTTTGATTGTACTTTTACAAATTTAACAACTTCAGCACATTATTCAATATATAGGCAAATAATCAATCAAGTAAATATTGTAATCATGCTCAAGATATGCAGTCTATAGAAATCCTATTTGATTTTTGAAAAGATACGTAGTAGTTTGTCAAGTTTGAATCAAGGGTTTGTAGTAAGGAATGCCCGTGCTTAAAAAATAAGGACTTAAGTCCTTACTACGAACTTTCTTATCCATCAATTTAAACTTGACAGAGGAGTATTTACATAGATAATTTGCTACTAATTAATGAAATGATATACGTATATATATAATCATGAGATTAATCACTGTATACAAAGCGCTAGCCTATACGGTAAGTACAGGCTAGCGCTTTGTATATATGTAACTTGTTGTTATTGTTAGGGTCTTTATTTTGCTGACCCCAATGTTATCTATACCTATGATCCCCTATTTTTGTAGTAAACAAAGTTTTTTTAATTTTTTCTTTAGATTTACTTTCCTGACTATTTGTGACGCTTTGTAAATCTACGTTTTTTAGGGCTTATAGAAGCTCCCATAACTTCCGATACCCAAACTTCAAAGTTGCGAATTGGGTGAGAACGCAAAGCAATATCAGGATGAACTATTGGCTCAACCAAAATGGTAAACATTCCTAGACGATTACCAGCTAAGACATCGGTAAATAAGCGATCGCCAACCATTGCGACTTGTTTTGCTGGTAAATTCATCGCACTGAGGGCAGCTCTAATCTTGCGTCGCGAGGGTTTAGCAGCACCTAAGTAGTAAGGTAAATCCAAAGAGCGAGCAATATTACCAATGCGGAATTCACTTAAGTTATTGCTGACAAGATACAAGGTTGCTACCTGACGGATTTCCTGAACCCACTGTTGTAGTTCTACTGAAGTTGATAATACTTTGATTGGTACCAACGTTTCATCTACATCCAACACCAGACCCTTGAGCTCATATTGTTGGATGATGTCGGGTGTGAGATTCAACACTGAACCTTCCAAAATTAAATCAGGCTGTAAGAGTTTGTTCCAGCGCATAGTCAGTTAGAAGTCAATGGTCAATGGTCAATCGTCAATGGTCTAATGACCATTGACACATTTTTATGGATTTTATGCAATAACTAAAACATTTGGCAAGATTTTTGCCAAATGCTTGAGCTAATAGCTAATAATAATTAAAAATTCCTTATGTAGAAATTAAGCATTACCTTCTCTTGTTTTGAATTTTTAATTTTATTCAACTTCATTAAACAAATGTTCTTCTAACAAGGGTTGTACTTGACGGAATTCTTCTGGAGAGAGTAATTCAGGTTTACCAGTTTTAGATATGCGTGCAAAAAATAGCAGTGGATCAAGGGGAGTATAAATCGCGTACTCCTGATCTTCATGGTAAAAGCTGGCTAGCAATTGTAATTGCTCTGGTTCTAAATCTGACTGTTCGTCTTCGATTTCTAAAGTGAACAGTTCTGATTCTTCTACTGGGGGTAATTCACCTGCGACAGTTAAAGCATAAGCTGTATTCTTGAGGACTAGATTTTGTTCTGATAGTACAGCTTGGGCAGTGCTAAAAATTTGCTCGATAGTAGTATCATCTTCTACCAGAACAGCCTCTTCTTCTTCTTCTTCACCTTGCCAAGCAAAGATTTCTACAGGTGAATCCACCGGAAGTAGCAAAAAGTAGCCTTGTCCATCAACTTCGAGTGAATGCTCAATATAACATTCGAGCGATCGCTTTTTATCATCGCTCAAAGTAATAGTTCCAGCATGTTCGCGATCGTGTTCGTCAGGAAAATAAGAAAAAGACATAGCCGATATATAAACTGTATGACTACCAGCTATTTTATAGATGGGAAAAGGGGAATGAGATTAAGGATTAGGTATAAGAGATTGAGGATTGGAATTTGAAATACACCCGTTCCCCGTTCCCTGTTCCCTGTTCCCTGTTTCCTTCAATTCTTTCCTACCTTGGCTGGTTAACAGATTTCAGAATATCATGCGACAAGCGATGCTTACTCAGCAGATAATTCTGTAGATTGTAAGCTAGTTCGTCGTGTATCTAACCATTGTTGTAATATTAAAGCTGCTGCCTTACGGTCAATCAAAGCTTTATGACGTGATGGAGAGCGGTTTTCAGCTAAGAGCAACTGCTCTGCTTGAAAAGAAGTTAATCGCTCATCTACATATTCCACAGGTAGGTGCAAAGATTTGCTTAGTCGTGTAGCAAACTTTTGCACTTGCTTGGCTTGGAATCCCAAAGAACCGTCCATTGAATAAGGTAAACCGACGACTAAAACTTCTACTTCTCGTTCTTTAATTAATTTTTGTATCTGTTCTACATCTTGCTGAAAAGATGTGCGTTCGACAGTAGTAATTCCAGTGGCTATTAAACCTAAGCGATCGCACCCCGCCACACCAATTCGTTTATGACCAACATCTAATCCTAAAGCAGAAACATATTTAGAACTAGAGTAAGACACAGAAGTTAAATTACTGCCTTGTCCTCCGTGTCCCCCATGTCGTCCCTCTTCCTTCTCTCCCATATCTCCCCTTGTCCTCCTTGTCCTTGTTCAATATCCACAGCACTACTCCTGCTGTTGTCCATCACCTGAATCTGGCTGACAAAATGGTTCTACAATGTGAGAGTTTTTGCTAGAAAAAGAAATATTTTCTTTTGATGGATTAGGTTGTGTCGATCTGTCTGAAGGAGTTGGCTTATGTTGTGGTAGCCATGACATTCCTCCTGGTATGGGTTTGCGTGCAGGTTGCAAACCTTGTAGTACTTCAGGTAACTGAATTCCTTCCAAGGAGACAAATTTTGACTCTCGAACTTTATGCCACACCGAGCGAGACATAATGAGAGTATGTTCTATGCGGCTTGCTCCAATTTGTTCTAAATACTCTTCTCCCTCTGGTTGATAGTCCGCCGAAGCTAGTTGCAAAGGTTGCTGGGGAAAATCCTGGGAAATGCGAGCAAGTTGAGTCAACATTTCTGGATATAGCCAAGTATATGCTGGGTGAACTGCCAGCGTTGCCATGTGTGGTTCTTCACCTTTGCGGTCTAGAGTAATCTGAAAATAACCGATTGCTGCTTTACGTTGGGGTTCAAACACGTAACCACTTACCACTTCGGTTTTTGTCACCCATTGCTTGACAGCATCAACCAAGGCGTTAAATAGGTTAGTTTTAAAGTCATCGGTTTGACGATCAAATACCTGGCGTACCAAAGGTGGCATTGATGCTGTATCTAATTGATATAACAGTTGAGCATCAGCGTTACTTATAGGCAGCATATTTGGCAAGTCAGGGTTAACCTGTGCCAATTCAGCCAGCAGTTCTGGTTTAATTTCCCAATAGGTCATTTCAGCCAGACGCTGAAAACCATTTTGCCGATACAGCGCCAGTGCTTCTGTATCATTAATGTTGACTTCTAGTATCCAAGTACGAGCCTCTAAAATTGATTCAAAGCAGTAACGCAAAAGCTGCGAACCAATTCCTTGCTTATCGGCAGCGCGTTCTAAGATTACTCGATCTACGCGCCAAGTGCTACGGGTACGATTAAATGGCGAGACTTGGATCATTCCTAAGAGCGATCGCCCCTGTTCTGCTACATATCCACAGAAAATATACTGTAGTGGATTCGGAAACCAACTTAAAAATCTCAACAATCCATACCAACGGCGCAGCCATTGCATTTGCCGCATTGCAAAATCGGCTCCTTTTCTGGTTTTAGCTGCGAATGAATCCATAGCTATACGTCCAATACCATCCAAGTCTCGATGTTGGATGGGTCGGATGACAATGCTAAGATTCTTCTGAAGTAATGAAGTCATTTTCATTCGAGCCGCCATTGCGCCTTAATTAAACAGAAACACAGGTACTGCTGCATTAATATTAACGGCTTTCCACCCCTTTCTATTGCTCCAAAAGGGTGATTTTTGCAACTCAATATTAAAAAGCAGACTAGTTGATGACTACATTAGCCTGGACTCAACAAGTTCTGCTTTGATTTTAGTTAAATTTTATTGAAGATTTGTATGGATTTGAACTAGATAACTCGGCGAGAAATTAGTTTTTCAAAATTTGCTTGGGTTTGATGGAGCAGTTGCTCTCGACTATCTACCTGTGTCTGCTTCAGCGTTGGAACCAGATTGCGAGCTTGCAGTGCCATGTGCATTTGGAGGTGGGCAACATATTCACTAAAGTCTTCTTCAACGACTACGCCTGTATCCTTGAGGAACTGTGATTCCATCGCCACTGTGTTCTCCTTTGTTTGTTAATCCCTATTGACCGATTCATATTTTCAAAACTTATCATGTCGTTTTACCTCACTTCTTAATTTGCAATGAAGTTTAACTAAAAATAGTCAATATTTTAAGAGGGGACGGGGAACAGGGAACAGGGATCGGGGAATGGGGATCGGGGAATGGGGATCGGGGATCGGGGAACGGGGATTGGGCATGAATCTGTTAACTGATTAGCTGTCCTCCTTGTCCCCACACTTAGTCATTTTAAAGTATTAAAATATGCTTGCTTAACCGTAAGTTTGACAGCAAAATCATTTTTGCAATATTATTTAAGACTTAATTGATTAAAGTATAAAAATTAATTTTGGAATTCATAATTTATTTAACTCAATTAAGTACTCAAGACCACAAATTAGGCCTCGTTGTACAGCAACAGTCACAAAAGTAAGGTTAAGAAAATAACAATTCAGAGAGTTGGAGTTCGGCTCTATGACTGATAGCTACCGTGCTTACTAGTGCTGATTCATACTAATACCCAAATGCCATTCTTCAGCTTTTTCAACCAAAATACTGAGCAACAAGCTTACCGCCAAACAATGGGACGCGGTGTGATGTTGCAAGCGAGTTACTCAAAACTACCTCTAAGCCAAAGAATTATCATGCCGTTTATGCTGGTGTTCTTTAGCATTATGGTGATAGCAGTAATTAGTTTTGCTTTTTGGTTTACTAGCGCCATGGAATACCAAATGAAGAATTCTGTTGCATCAGGTGCAGCAGTTATTTTGCAGGAGTTGCAAACCAAAAAACAACACTTGGGTTCTTGGGTGCAGTTGATAGCAGAACGAAATGATGTGCGTACGGCGCTGGAACAGAAAAATACTCAGACACTCCTAAAAATATTAGTTTCGCATGAGACTAATTTGAAACTAGACCTGATTAAGGTTGTTAATAAAAATGGTGGAGTAGTGCTGGAGCTCAGACAGCCAAAATTAGATAAGTCAAACTTAGAAGATCGAACAAGTATTTCTCAGGCACTTGCTGGGATGTATCCTTTAGATGTGGTGAATTTGCAAAAACAACGAGGACAAAAGCAATTAGTTCTAGTGGGTACAGCTCCTATTAAATCCAATGAAGAGGAAGTGATTGGTGGAATTGAAATTGGTATTCTCATCAATAACGAGTTACTTAAAAGTCTAATCGCGGCTGAAGATGAGTACTTAATAGCATTAAATGAAGATAAAACGGTTGTTGTTTCTACACTCACAGCAGTCACAAATCAAAATTGGCAATTACCACCTACAACTATTCCACCAATACGTATTTTGCTCACAAATAGACACTACATTGCCAAAAGTATTTTTATTCCAGGACTGAGCAATACTTCTTTGACAATTGTATTGCTCAAGTCGCTTATTGCTCTCAACCATACAGTACAGTACTTATGGTTAAGACTTTGGGGGTTTTTCGTCGTGGGGGGCTTTATTTGTACTTTGGTAGGTAAGAATATTGCATTGAATATTTCCGGACCTTTATTGACTGTAGCGAGAGTAGCTCAAAAAGCCACTCAAGAAGGAAATTTTGATTTGCAGGCTCCAGTAACTAGAAATGATGAAGTCGGAATTTTAGCTACTTCTCTCAACAGTTTGATTCGTCGAGTTGCAGAGTACACTCAAGAGTTAGAACAAGCTCGTACAACTTTAGAAAAACGAGTCGAAGAACGCACTCATCAACTTTTACAAAAAAATCAGGAATTAAATCTAGCTTACGATCAACTTAGTTATGCTATTCAAGAACTCCAGCAAACTCAAGCACAGTTGATTCAAACTGAAAAAATGTCTTCACTGGGTAATATGGTTGCAGGAGTTGCTCATGAAATAAATAATCCGATTAGTTCTATCTATGGCAATATTAGCTATGCTAAGGAATATATTGAAGAATTATTAGAATTACTGAATTTGTACAGAAACGAATATCCTCAACCGACTACTGCAATTCAAAATCATCTAGAACAGATAGAGCTAGATTATATTAGTCAAGACTTGCCCAAAATTTTAACCTCCATGAAGATGGGATCTCAGAGAATTCGAGAGATTGTTTTATCTTTAAGAAATTTCTCGCGATTGGATGAGTCTGAGAAGAAGGCTGTGAATATTCATGAGGGAATTGATAGTACTTTATTGATTCTCAATCATCGCCTGAAAGAAAGAATTCAAGTTGTCAAAGAATATGAAATATTACCATTAATTGAATGTTATCCGGCACAATTAAATCAGGTATTCTTGAATCTTATTAGCAATGCAATTGATGCTTTAGAAGAGGCATTTTTTAATAAATTATCATCAGTAGATAATAAAGTTAATCCCCAAATTTTAATTCATACAAATAAGGTTGCAGGCAATCGTATTGATGTCAGAATTACAGATAATGGTTGCGGAATTGAACCAAAAAATCAAGATAAAATTTTTGATCCCTTTTTCACTACGAAAGAGGTGGGTAAAGGGACTGGGCTAGGATTGTGGATTTGTTATCAGATTATTCAAAAACATCAAGGTAAGATTGAAGTCAATTCTTTACTTGGGGAAGGAACTACTGTTACCGTGACGCTTCCGCTTGTGCAAAAAGCATAAGGGGAGCATACCAATTTTTTCAATATAGCGCGCTTGGGTTTAAACCCTTAGCTAATAGCATAAGTCGTATGAATACGACTCAAACAAATCAAGTGCGATCGCACCCAGATCCTCCAGATCCCCGACTTTTTTAGAAAAGTCGGGGATCTTTTTTGAGGTTTTTGGTTTCAACCCTGGAGTTTCTGGTTTCAAGCTATCAAAATCCAAACCAATCACAATCTGTCGTAGTGTATGGTCTATATTCGTTAGGAACTATATTTTTTTGACCAGCAAACTTCCTTCCGTAATAACCATCCTCAAAACCACGTGCAAATTCACCACCAGCTGTACGTTGTTTGTACGTATTACCCTTTTTAGCACTCTCACGCCCTTGACGGTAGCCATCAGAATAGGCTTGGGGGTGATAGGCGGGATCTTGATCAACAAACCATTGAGTTATGGGATAGCAATAGTTTGGTCGGTAAAAAGGATATATATGATGATAGTTGTAACGCCCATGAGCTTGAGCTGATTGATTGCTGAAGAGAAAACTAGTAGCAGTTGTCAAAGCTACTAAACTTGTCATAATAATCTTGTTCATCATCTTAGTCTCCAGAGTTATAAAACTCCTGGTACTTTTAAGATATCGAGCAAAATATTTAATTGACATCACCTGTTAGGGTGAGCAAAACAATTTTTATTAGGTACTTCCACAAAAGTCACAGGAGATTATACGGTGAGTAATCTGGGCAAAAAAAGGTTAGATGTTACGATCGCAATCACCGCTTACGCTATTGGTAGTAGTGGTATTTCAGCAACGCCGACTCCTGGTGTAGAAATTCCCAAGCAGGTTGTTTTAACTGCTACTGATATTGCTATGTACACTTCAGTCTGGAAAACCTATTTTCAAGAAGAATTATCCAGCAAACAACTAACAGATATGCTGATAGAGTTAGGTTTAGTCACAGTTGCAGCAGCAGGAACAGCTTACATTGTTTCTAAAGCAACGGCAGCTATATTGTCTGAAATTACAGATTGGCTTGGGCCTGTTGGTTGGGGTTTTACAGTTGCGATCGCAGGTTCTTTAACTGGTTTATTTGGCGCTACTTGGGCAGCATATTGCGATTATCTTTACCGTCAAAAAGAACTTCAATAGACCTCTTGCAAAAATATTTTTACCCCACCCTAACCCTAAGCGTAAACGGGGAGGGAACTAAATTTTCCCCCCGTGAACGGGGGGATTGAGGGGGGTTCATTCGACTTTTGCAAGAGGTCTAATCTGTGTAAGTTTGTTATTTGTTATTAGTCATTTGTCATTCGTCATTCGTCATTAGATTAAAAGATGATTTTTTGCCATAAGGTAATGAAACAATATTTATTTGCTGCTGGTACTGGCATACTTTTATTACCCTTAATACTTTATGGCGGACTCCACTTTTTACGCCCACCCCAGACTAATCAAAAACAAGCATTGTTTCGTGGTATTTCCTATCAACGCCAAGTTCGTTCTCAACCACGCCCAATGATCATTCATATAGTCAGTATAGATTTAACTGCGCCAGGCGTGAAACCACTAGTGACACCAGGAATGCCACCAGAACAAGGACTGGAAACAAAAGCCCGTACCACCTCAGCATTTTTGCGTGAGTTCAAAGTGCAAGTAGCAATTAATGCGAGTTATTTTCAGCACTTTGTAGAAAACACTCCTTGGGATTACTATCCTCATAGCAATGATCCTTCCTATCCATTGGGCGAAGTAATTTCTCATGGTTATCGATATTCCAAACCCGAACCAGGATGGCGAGTGTTGTGTTTTATGAAAAATCGCGCCCAAATGCTAGATCGTGACGAATGTCCTAAAGGTACAATTCAAGGTGTTGCAGGAAGTCAAATATTAATTGAAGCTGGTAAGCCAAAAGCCAAAAACCTAGAACAGCGCAACGATAAACCATATCCCCATGTGGCTGTAGCGATTGATCAAACAGGTAAAAAACTTTGGCTAATTATAGTTGATGGTAAACAACTTCTTTACAGCCAAGGAGTGACGAAAAAAGAGTTAGCCAATATTGCGATCGCATTAGGTGCAGATACAGCACTCAACTTTGATGGTGGTGGTTCTACTACATTGGTAGTAGCAAGAAATACTGGAGCCAAAGTGTTAAATGCTCCCATACATACCAAAATACCGATGCGGGAGCGTCCAGTAGCTAATCATTTGGGCTTTTATGCAGAATCTTTGTGATTGAGTATATAGCAGTTCTCGGTTGTGTCCAATACGTACCCCAACCCCACCCCTTAATCCCCTCCCCGCGTGCGGGGAGGGGAGGTTTTGCGTCAGCAAAGCCGGGGTGGGGTTCCGACTGTATTGCAATCGAGTGAGAAGTGCTATAGATCCCCGACTTTGCAGAAGTTATTGGGGATCGCTAATTTGGAACAGCGAATTGATAATTGCGATCGCCGCGACACAAATATTGCTGCTGGATGATTAGGCTAGGATTTAGATCCCCGACTTTTTCAAAAAATCGGGGATCTTGGATACCTACGCAGGTTTTTTGATTGGGGAACCTCGTTTCAACCAAGAACATCCGAGTTCAAAACAAGAAACTTCTCATTTCAACCAAGAACATCCAAGCTCAAAACAAGAAACTTCTCATTTCAACCAAGAACATCCAAGCTCAAAACAAGAAACTTCTCATTTCAACCAAGAATATTCAAGCTCAAAACAAGAAACTTCTCGTTTCAACCAAGAATATTCAAGCTCAAAACAAGAAACTTCTCGTTTCAACCCAGAATATCCACAACACACAGAACCCCGACTTTTCTATGCGTTGCTATTCATCGACGGCGAGTAAATATTGGATTCATTTATTTACATAGATAAATTTTCTCTGTATTTTTTGGATTGTCTGTGCTTAAAAACATGGGATGCGATCGCACCTGTGCAAACATCAACAAAAAACATTAATAAAAAATTTTTCTCAAAACTAAGAATTTTTGCTTATAAAGATTCTCTATCTCATGATTTTATTCTTCCCGTCAGCAGTGGAAAAATTACATAGAGCGCTTAATCGTGTGTTTTTGAGCTTTTCAAGTTATGACTCTAGGCAGGTAAAATATCAATCAAATATTGTTAACATATATAAATTGACTAAATGTTATCCTAATTATTTCAAATGTCAACTGCTTTAATTACAGGGGCCTCTGGTGGTATTGGTAAAGCCTTTGCTGAGGAGTTAGCTGCACGAAATCATAATCTTGTTCTTGTTGCTCGTTCAGAAAATAAATTAAATGAATTAGCGAAGCAACTCTACCAAAAATGTCAAGTTCAAGTTGATGTAATAGCTAAAGACTTAACAGAAATAGGTGCTACGAATTCTGTATTTGAATTTACAAAGCAAAAAGGATTGACGATTGATCTATTAATTAATAATGCTGGTTTTGGAGACTACGGTGATTTTGCCGAAACAGATGAAGAACGGCAAATTAAAATGCTCCAACTAAATATTTTGGCATTAGTAGATTTAACTCATAAATATTTACCTTTGATGCGAGAACGTCGTTCTGGCAGCATAATTAATGTATCTTCGATCGCTGCATTTCAACCAATACCATATCTATCTGTTTATTCTGCTAGCAAAGCTTTTGTTCGTAATTTCAGTGAAGCATTGTGGGCAGAAAATCGTCAATATGGTGTCCGCGTCTTAGTTTCTTGTCCAGGGCCAACGGAAACTAACTTTTTTACACAAGCAAAATTTCCGCCAGCGCTAGCAAATAAAACCAATCAAATCTCAACTCCAGAAGAAGTAGTCAAAGAAACCCTCAAAGCATTGGAAAGAGAAGATTCTACCGTTGTTATTGGTGGCTTTTCTACTCACTTCATCACAAAAGTAGCTGGTTTAGTTCCACGGGAAACCTTGCTGAATCTTTTGGAAAAGCAATTTAAAGCTTAAAAGTGTTGGGGTGTTGGGTGTTGATGGTTGATTGGGTAGCATCCCAATTTTTTCGCGCTATTAGCTAAGGGTTTAAACCCTTAGCTAATAGCACAAGTCGTCTGAAGACGACTTCATAAAATCAAGTAGTCTGCTTTAAGCAGACTTGAGCTATGAGACTGCGATTTCAATCGCAGGCGGGTTTTTTGAACATTTGGGATGCTCCTGTTGATTGGCTTCCCGCAGGTACAACAACCAACACTCAACAACTACATATAGGCGTAAATATAGCGGTGCGATGTAGAAGTTGAGTGTTAAAGGATGAAACAAATC